>JAJRRZ010000035.1 GCA_024279045.1 Alphaproteobacteria bacterium | reverse complement strand
TGTCCGCCTGCACCGCCTCGATGAAATCCAGCTCTTCCTGTTCCGCACGCGAATGCGCCAGCCTGCGCACCTGCCGCCGTGCCCGCATGGCCAGCGCCTGCACGCGCACATCGGGCACCAGCAGTTCCACCCGCCGCAGCCCTGCCCGCCGCGCCGTGCGCGAGGGCCGTGCCTTGCGCTTCTTGCGTGCGCCACCCGCGGCCTTTCTGTTGAAATGTACTGTCATGCGCCAATCCAGAACATGCCTCGACCCTGAAGCCCGCTGCCCCACACCCGCAGCATACCATGCAACGCTCACCGCTCAAACAAACGGCACGAAGGGAATGCCACAGCCGCTCAGCCCCAGCGCCGTTGCAATCATCACCGACGTTTGCGCCAACCGGCGCGGAAGTTTCAACATGTTCATGCCCCCGGTTCTTGCCCGTTTGACTCCATGCCGCCATATCCCTCATGAACATGACGACAATATGCTGCATGATGCTGCATGCATCGGCAGGCTTCACCATGCTCCACGGCTCGCGCCGCCCCGCAACCCGGCCTGGCCGCGAATCGTGCACGAGCATCGCAATGGTTATAGCACTCCCATGAGCGACCCGCGAAAGACCATCTCCGTGCGCGGCGCGCGCGAGCACAACCTGAAGAACGTCTCCGTCGAGCTGCCCAAGGAGAAGCTCATCGTTTTCACCGGCCTGTCCGGCTCCGGCAAGTCGTCGCTGGCCTTCGACACCATCTACGCCGAGGGCCAGCGCCGCTATGTCGAGAGCCTCTCCGCCTATGCGCGGCAATTCCTGGAAATGATGGGCAAGCCCGACGTGGACGCCATCGACGGCCTGTCCCCCGCCATCTCCATCGAGCAGAAGACCACCAGCCGCAACCCGCGCTCCACCGTCGGCACCGTTACCGAGATTTATGACTACATGCGCCTGCTGTTCGCCCGCGTCGGCGTGCCGCATTCGCCTGCCACGGGGCTGCCCATCGAGAGCCAGACCGTCAGCCAGATGGTGGACAGGCTGCTGGCGCTGCCCGAACGCACGCGGCTGTATCTGCTGGCCCCGGTGGTGCGCTCCCGCAAGGGCGAATACCGCAAGGAATTCGCCGAATGGCTGCGCGCCGGCTTTCAGCGCGTGAAGGTGGACGGCCACTTCCACCACCTGGAAGAGCCGCCCTCGCTGGACAAGAACCGCAAGCACGACATCGAGGTCGTCGTCGATCGCCTCGTCATCCGCGAGGGCCTCGGCCAGCGCCTGGCCGATTCGCTGCAAACGGCGCTGCAACTGGCCGACGGCCTGGCCATTGCCGAATTCGCCGACGAAACCGATGAACAGGGCAACCCGCGCCGCATCATCTTCTCCGAGAAGTTCGCCTGCCCCGTCTCCGGCTTCACCATCGAGGAGCTGGAGCCGCGCCTGTTCTCCTTCAACAACCCCGCCGGCGCCTGCCCCGCCTGCGACGGACTGGGCACGCAACTGGCCTTCGAGCCGGACCTGGTGGTGCCCGACCCCAACCTGTCGCTTTCCGAAGGCGCCATTGCCCCGTGGTCGCGCAACGGCGGCGCAGGCGGGCGCTTTGCCCGCATCGCGCTCAATGCCCTGTGCCGCGCCTTTGGCGTGTCCATGCGCACGCCATGGAAGGATCTGCCGCGGGATTTTCGCCACATCGTGCTGTATGGCACCGGCGGCGCGGTGGACATGGAGTTCGCCACCGGGCGCACCATGCGGCGCAACTTTCCCGGCGTCATCCCGCATCTGGAACGGCGCTGGCGCGAGACCGACTCCAACTGGCTGCGCGAGGAGCTCTCGCAATACCTCTCCGACAAGCCTTGCGAGGCCTGCGGCGGCTTCCGCCTGAAGCCACAGGCGCTGGCGGTGAAGATCGCCGGGCTGCACATCGGCGAGGTCTCGCGCATGTCCATCCGCGCCGCGCACGAATGGTTCGACGACGTGGAAGACACCCTCACCCCCTCGCAACGCGAGATCGCCCGGCGCATCCTCAAGGAAATCCGCGAGCGGCTGCAATTCCTCGTCAACGTCGGGCTGGACTACCTCACGCTGGATCGCAAATCCGGCACCCTGTCCGGCGGCGAGAGCCAGCGCATCCGCCTCGCCAGCCAGATCGGCTCCGGGCTCACCGGCGTGCTCTACGTGCTCGACGAGCCGAGCATCGGCCTACACCAGCGCGACAATGACCGCCTGCTGGCCACCCTCACCCGCCTGCGCGACCTGGGCAACACCGTCATCGTCGTGGAGCACGACGAGGACACCATCCGCGCTGCCGATCACGTGCTCGACATCGGCCCCGGCGCCGGCGTGCACGGCGGCGAGATCGTCGCCGAGGGCGCGCCGCAGGACATCGAGGCCGCGCCTGCCTCGCTCACCGGCCAATATCTATCCGGCAAGCTGAGCATCGCCGTGCCCACCACCCGCCGCCCGGTCAACCGCCAGCGCATGCTGCGTCTCATCGGCGCATCGGGCCACAACCTGAAGAACATCACCGCGGAGATCCCGCTGGGCACCTTCACCTGCATCGCTGGCGTTTCCGGCTCCGGCAAATCCACCCTGACGGTGGACACGCTGCACGCCGCCATCGCCCGCGAACTGATGGGCGCGCGCACCCACCCCGCGCCATACGAACGCATCGAGGGGCTGGAGCACCTCGACAAGATCATCGACATCGACCAGTCGCCCATTGGCCGCACCCCGCGCTCCAACCCCGCCACCTACACCGGCGCGTTTGCCCCCATCCGCGAGTGGTTCGCCGGCCTGCCGGAAGCGAAGGCGCGCGGCTACAAGCCGGGGCGCTTCTCGTTCAACGTCAAGGGCGGACGCTGCGAGGCCTGCAAGGGCGACGGCGTCATCAAGATCGAGATGCACTTCCTGCCCGATGTCTACGTTACCTGCGAGCAGTGCGGCGGCAAGCGCTACAACCGCGAGACACTGGACATCACCTGGAAAGGCAGAAGCATCGCCGACGTGCTGGACATGACCGTGGAAGAAGCCACGGACTTCTTCGCCGCCGTGCCGGCGGTGCGCAACAGGCTGGAGATGCTACAGCGCGTCGGCCTCGGCTACATGAAAGTCGGCCAACCGGCCACCACCTTGTCCGGCGGCGAAGCGCAGCGCGTGAAACTGGCCAGGGAGCTGAGCAAGCGCGCCACGGGCCGCACGCTGTATATCCTCGACGAGCCCACCACCGGGCTGCACTTCCACGACGTCGCCAAGCTGCTCGACGTGCTGCACGAGCTGGTGGAACAGGGCAACACGGTGGTGGTCATCGAGCACAATCTCGATGTCATCAAGACCGCCGACTGGATCATCGAGCTCGGCCCCGAAGGCGGCGATGGCGGCGGCGAGATCGTCATCGCCGGCACGCCGGAGGAAGTGGCCGCCTGTGAACAGAGCTGGACCGGCAAATACCTCAAGCGCCTGCTGTCCCCAGCCAGCCACGGCAAGTCAGCGGCGGAATGAGCCTGCATGAAGGATTTTGCCGTAGGCCCTGAAGAAATTGATGGCCGGGCGCGCACTATCCACAAAATTCGGCATGAATGGAAAAGCGCGCCACATGCAAGACCTTTCTTCTTGCCCCTGCCCGCCATCAGCAGGATGACACCAAAGATGCCGCAGGGCAAAACCTTCACGCGCCAGCGGCGGGACGGTTCTGCTCATTCACATGCACCACGCGCGGCTGATGATCGGCAGCCTCCTCGCCCCGCATGTGCGCCCAAGCCAGGATGATCAGCACATCGCCCGGCTGCGCCAGCCGAGCCGCCGCGCCATTGATGCCGATCTCGCCGCTGCCTGCCTCTGCCTTTATGACATAGGTGGTGAAGCGCGCACCGGTGTTGACATTGAGCACATCCACCTGTTCGTGCGGCAGAATGCCTGCTGCCTGAAGCAGCGCCGCATCGATGGAGATGGAACCTTCGTAGTGCAGATCACACCGTGTAACCACCGCGCGGTGGATCTTCGCCTTCAGCATGGTCAATTGCATCATCTGCCCCGGTTTGCGTCTTGTCCGCGCTACCGATCAGACCACCGGCGCGCCATAGCCCGCCGAATAAGGCACCGGCCCGGAAAAGGCAATCACGTCGCCGTCTTCCAGAAACTCGTCCACATTCAGCGGCCCACGCAATGTCGGCGTAACATCACGACCATTCAGCAACACCAGGAATACCTCATTCAGCGGTATACCCAGTTTTGCCACCACATCGGCGATGGTGCTGCCCGGCTCCAGCTCCAGGCGCATCTCGCCCGCACCCACGCCGGTTTCCGCTGCCACCTTGTTGAACAGCTTCACCGTAACCCGCACGGGGCCATCCGGCAGATTGTGGCCGATTCCATATGGCATCCTGCTACCTTTTTCCGGCAAAAGACCGTGGCATTCATTCTGTCAGGAGGTGAACGCGATGAACAGATTGCGCCCGAAAGCATTTTGGCAAAAGTCAACTGGACACCTCCGGAAACTGGGCATTTCAGTCGGAATATGATTCACTCCGGTGAGAAAGAAGCCTGAATCGCTGGAGGGATGTCAGAATGAAGGGACAGAAGGGGTTCTGGGATTTTGAGCAGCGTCTGGAGGAGCTTTCG
>JAJRRZ010000034.1 GCA_024279045.1 Alphaproteobacteria bacterium | reverse complement strand
GATGATGAAATCGCGCCCCATGAATTCACGCCGTCCGGCAATGCGCGAGACCGGCTCGCCACGCAACCGGCGGCGCAACATGGCATCGAACCGCCCGGCTTCTTGCGGCGAAAGGCCGCGGCTGTGCTCCTCGGCAATGAGTGTGGCATGCGACAGGCCCGTGGCCTGTTGCAGCAGCAGCCGCGCGTCGATGTCGGCGGTGGCAATGCCCGCGGCACGCAACCGCTGCGTGGCCAGCCGCCGGGCCTCGTGCAGCAACTGTCCGGCAGCGGGCAAGGAGGGCGGGGACATGCCTTGCGTGCTCATGATTCCTGCGATGCCAGCAGACGGGCCTGCTGCTCGGCGATCAGCGGCTCGATGATCTCGTCCAGCGCCTCGCCGGCCAGCACCGGCTCCAGCTTGTAAAGCGTGAGGTTGATGCGATGATCCGTGATGCGCCCCTGCGGGAAATTGTAGGTGCGGATGCGCTCGGAGCGGTCGCCGGAACCGATCTGCCCACGGCGCTGCTCGGCACGTTGCTGCATCTGCTCGCGGCGCTGCATCTCGAACAGGCGCGCGCGCAACACCTGCATGGCCTTTGCGCGGTTCTTGTGCTGGCTGCGCTCGCTCTGCTGGCTGACGACGATGCCCGTCGGCAAATGGGTGATGCGCACCGCCGAATCGGTGGTGTTGACATGCTGACCACCGGCCCCGGAAGCACGGAACACGTCGATGCGCAGATCCTTCTCGTCGATGTGCACATCCACCTCTTCCGCCTCCGGCAGCACGGCCACGGTGGCGGCGGAGGTGTGGATGCGCCCGCCGGCTTCCGTCTCCGGCACGCGCTGCACGCGGTGCACACCGGATTCGTATTTCAGCCGGGCATAAACGCCCTGGCCGCGAATGGCGGCAACGATTTCGCGATAGCCGCCGAGATCGGATTCGGACGCGGAGATCACCTCCACCCGCCAGCCACGGGCCTGGGCATAGCGCTGATACATGCGAAACAGATCAGCAGCGAACAACGCGGCCTCCTCGCCACCGGTGCCGGCGCGGATTTCCAGAATCACACCCTTGTCGTCCGCCGCGTCCTTCGGCAGCAGCAGCAGTTGCAGCGCGCGCTCCAGCTCGGCGATGCGCGGCTTCAGCGCTTCCAGCTCGGTGCGGGCCATCTCGCCCAGCTCCGGATCGTCCAGCATGCCTTGCAGGTCGGCCTGTTCGTCCAGCGCCGCGCGCAGCTCGCGGGCCTTTTCCGCCACCGGCTGCAGCTCGGCATATTCGCGCGAGTAGCGCACGAACTCCTCGCCCGCCGCGCCGGCGGCGAGCGCTTGTTGCACTTCCTCGAAGCGCTGCAACAACTTCTCGATGCGATCGGAGCGCGCCAGCGACATGTAGTAATGCCTTTCCCGGTTGCCGTCCGTTCCTGCCGAAGGAAATAGCCCCTGCGCGGGCCGATTTGAAGCAGCAAGACGAAAAACGAAAGCGCCGGTGGCGCTGCATGCCACCGGCGAAGTCGGGGAGGAGGGAGACGAGACGTGCTTGTCGTTGCATCCGCCGTGGAGTGGCCGGTGGGGTCAGCCGGCGGTATTCTTCGTGCCCGGCGCCTTCAGGCCGCTCTGCTTGTAAAGCCCGTTGAGCGGCTCGCTGAGGAAATCCGCGCCGCGCTTGCCCAGGCGGCCCATGCGCTGGCCGTTGACATACCATTCCAGCCGGTGCACGTCGCTGGCCGACAGGCGCAGCGCCTTGTCCGCAGGCAGGGGCAACGCCTGCCCGGCCTTCAGGAAGCCGACATACCACGGCGTGCCGTTATCATCCTCCAGCCGCAGCCAGATCTGCTCCGCAGCGCGCAGGGCAATGCCGCTGGCCGGCACCTGTCCCACCGGACGCACCGCCTCGGGGCTGATGGGCGCCGCCGCGGAACCGGCTTGCGCACTGGCGGGAGCATTGACCTCGGAGCTGGCGCGGGCCGGGCGCTCTTCCGGAATGGGTGGCGGCGGCAGCGGCAGGGCCTTGGCCTTTCTGACCGGCTTGATGGGTTGTTGGTTGTTGACCGTGTCGTCCTTGCGTTCCTGTGCCTGTGGCTCCTCCAGCCCGCTGATGGTGCGGGTGATCAGCGCGGCGATGGGATCGTTGTTCCTCGCTTCGGCTGCGAGAGTGGTGTCCGGCGTGGCTTCGCCTGCGGCAGTAATGTCCGGCGTGGCTGCTGTATCGAGCTGCTGCACGGCCAGACGGGTGTCCGCTGCCTCCGCGGCACCATCGGAGACGGGTGTGGCCTGCTGTGCCGCAGATGCTGCCTTGTCGCTGGCGGCGCCATTGGCAGCAGCGGTCATTTCCTTGCTGTGTTGTGGCGTGGCGGCATCGCCCGTTGGCCAGAAGCCCCATGCCAGCCCACCGAACAGCACCACCACCGCCAGGGCGGATGCACCCATGCCACCCGGTGTGCGGGAAAAATCGCGCAAACGCTCAATGAGTGGAAACGGAATGATGCGTCCGCCACTGCCGGCCTGCTCCTGCCGCACTGTGTCGGTCCCGGGCAGGCAGGCGGCAAAGTGCTCCACCAGCGGCTGGGCATCGAAGCCCAGAAAACGCGCATAGGCGCCGATCATCTTCAGCGCCTGATCGCGCTCTGGCAGGTTTTCCAGCATGCCCAGCTCGATGGCACGTACATGCTGCGGGTGCACGCCGATGGCGCGGCTGACGGTTTGCAGCGACAGGCCGCGTCGTTCGCGCTCGCGCTCCAGATACCAGCCAGCCTCGCCCGCCGGGTCGGCATTGCCATCCGGCTTGGGACGGTAGAAGGCGCGCGGCTGCTGCGCGGTGGCCTCGTCGATGCCGGAGGCCTGATGAGTGTTCGGAGCCTGGTTGTGCGTATCGTTGCTCATGGCTGCGTTCCGCCGTTGCACCGCATGACGGTTGGCCATACGCCTGCACGCCATGCACATTACTGAACCGGTAAACTCAGCCGGTATGGTGAACGAAAATGGTAAGGGAATGGTGAATGCAGCCGATGAAGCAATTCAGGCGGTGGCGATGTCCACCCCATGCGCGCGGGCGAATTGCAAGGCCTGTTCGCGCAGGGCTTCGCCTGGGAGGTCATCGGTCAGCCAGCGTTGCAGTTGGTCGCGCAGCCCGGCCAGCGGCAACGAACGGATCATTGCCTTTACCGGACCGATGCCCGCCGGCGGCATGGACAGACGCGTGAAGCCCAGCCCCAGCAACACCATGGCCTGCAATGGGTCAGCGGCCATGTCGCCACAGACGGATACGGGCAGTTGCTGCCGTTTGCGTGTGGCATTGCGAATATCGCGCAACAGCCGCAGCATTGCCGGATGCAGGGGGTCGTAGCGCCTGCTGGTGTGCGGGTTGGCGCGGTCGGCGGCGAAGATGAACTGCATCAGGTCATTGGTGCCGATGGAGATGAAATCCACCTCGCACAGCAGGGCGGGCATCTGCCACAGCAGGGACGGCACCTCCAGCATCACGCCCACGTTCAGCACTTTCGGCAGGGGCCTGCCCATGCGCTGGAACAGCGCGCGCTGTTCATCCAGCAGGCGGCGCGCGGCGCGCAGTTCGCCGAGGTCGGCAATCATCGGGAACATCACGTTCAGCTCCGCGCCGCCAGCCGCCGCCAGCAGGGCGCGCAACTGCAGCTTCAGCAGGCCGGGCCTGTCCAGTCCCAGACGGATGGCGCGCCAGCCCATGGCCGGGTTCGGCTCGCGCATGGTGTTCATGAACAACGGCACCTTGTCCGCGCCGATGTCCAGCGTGCGAAAGATCACCGGCCTGCCGCGCGCGACCTTCAGCACGGCGCGGTAGTGCTCCTCCTGTGCGCCACGCCCGGGCAGGCGGCGGCGCATGAGAAAATCCATCTCGGTGCGGAACAGGCCGATGCCGTCCGCGCCCAGTTCGTCGAGGTGCTCCAGGTCGGCGGGCAGGCCGGCGTTGATCAGCAGCTCGATATGCACACCGTCGCGGGTAATGGCCGGTTTGTCGCGCAGGCGCGCATGGCGCCGTTGCGCGCTTTCGCGCAGCGCAATGCGCCCACGCACGGATTGCAGCAGTTCAGCATCGGGGCGGATGAACACCTCGCCACGGTCGCCATCCACAACCACCGAATCGCCATTCTCCACCATGTCGGTGGCGCCGGGCAGATCGGCCACCAGGGCAATGTTCAGCGCGCGGGCCACCAATGTTACGTGGGCGTGGCGCGCACCCTCCTCCAGCACCAGTGCGGCGATGCGTCGGTGATCGTAGTCCAGCAGTTCCGCCGGACCCATGCCGCGGGCAAACAGCACCGCGCGCTCGGGCAGTTCCACATTGGCGTTGGCGCGCGGATCCTCCCCTCCGGCCCGCTGCAGGATGCGCAGCAGCCGCCAGGAGATGTCGTCCAGATCATGCAGCCGAGCGCGCAGGTAGGGGTCGGTCTGGCGCAGCATGCGGGCGCGGTTGTCGGCCTGCACGCGGGCCACGGCGGCCTCTGCCGTCAGGCCGAGGCGGATGTAGTCCTCCATGCGCGCCACCCAGCCCTTGTCGGTGGCGAACATGCTCAACGCCCGCAAGATATCGCCCTGGGCGCCGCTGGCCAGCAGCGGATGGCGCGTGAAGCCTTCCAGTTGCGCGCGCAGTTGGCCCAGCGCCTCGTGCAGGCGGTCGCGCTCGACACGCGGATCGGCGGCCTCCAGCGGATGGACGATGCCGCGCGGCTCGTGCAGCACCGCCCGGCCAATGATCAACCCACCAACCAGCCCCTCGCCGACGAGATGGTGGCTACGCACGCGCAACCGCCCCAGTTCCTCGCGCAGCGCCAGCACCTCCGGCGAGGCGAGGAACTCCGCCAGCACCATGGCGATCACCTCCAGCGCCTCGCGCTCCTCCTCGGTATAGAAGCGCGGCTGGCGGTTCTGCACCACCAGCACACCGGTTACCGCGCCACCACGCAGGATCGGCACGCCAAGGAAGGACTGATAGGCCTCCTCACCGGTTTCCGGCAGATAGTGAAAGGCCGGGTGCGCCTGCGCCTCGGCCAGGCTCAGCGGTTCGGCGGTGGCGGCAATCAGCCCCACCAGCCCCTCGCCCAGGGCGAGGCGCACATGGTGCACGGCCTGCGGCTTCAGCCCTTCGGTGGCGAACAGCTCCAGCACATCATCGCCGACGGCGACATACAGCGAGCACACCTCCGCCACCATGTTCGCGGCGATGAGCCTGACAATGCGATCAAGCTTCTCCTGCGCCGTTTCCTGCTCCGCCATGACCTCGCGCAACCTGCGGAGCAGCAGGCGCGGGCCATGGCTGGAACGGGTCATTGGCCGGCGCCTCCCGCGCGGATAATGAAGGTGGATTTTCGCCATGCACGGGCCGCGCATCCACCGATGGTGGAGCGATGCGGCGCGGCAATGCGCAAGGCCGGCAAGGCAATGTGCATGGCGTCGGGCATGTGCGGAATGCCTCCTGCAGTGCGGCTCAGACGGCGTCCAGGTCGAAGGCGGTGTGCAGGGCGCGCACGGCCAGCTCCAGCCAGGCCTCGTCGATGAGCACCGAGACCTTGATCTCGGAGGTGGTGATGGCTTCGATATTCACCCCCTTCTCCGCCAGGGTGCGGAACATCTTCGAGGCCACGCCGGCATAGCTGCGCATGCCGATACCGACGATGGAGACCTTCGCCACCTCCGTGGAGGTATCGATGCTCTCGTAGCCGATGTTGTCCTTCTCCGCCTGAAGCACGTCGAGCGCCCGGCGCAGGTCGTTGCGCGCCACGGTAAAGGTAATGTTGGCATAGCCATCCACGGAGACATTCTGCACGATCATGTCCACGGAGATGTTGGCATCGGCCAATGGGCCGAAGACCGATGCCGCGATGCCGGGCTTGTCCTTCACCCGGCGCACCGCCACATGCGCCTCGTCGCGCGCGTAGGCGATGCCGGTAACCACCTGCTGTTCCATGATGTCGTCCTCGTCGCAAACCAGCGTGCCGGGGCCGGAGCCGTTGTCCTGCACCTGCAGGGGCGAATCGGGGTCATCGAAGCTGGAACGCACCCTGAGCGGCACCTTGTGCACCATGGCCAGTTCCACCGAGCGCGTCTGCAGCACCTTCGCCCCCAGCGAGGCCAGTTCCAGCATCTCCTCGTAACTGATGCGCTCAATGCGCCGGGCCTTCTCGCGCACGATGCGCGGGTCGGTGGTGTAGACGCCATCGACATCGGTGTAGATGTCGCAGCGCGCATCCAGCGCCGCCGCCACCGCCACGGCGGAGGTGTCCGAGCCACCGCGGCCCAGCGTGGTGATGCGCCCGTCCGGGCCGATGCCCTGAAACCCGGCGATCACGTTCACCTTGCCCTGTTCCCAGGAGGATAGCAGATTTTGCGGATCGATGTTGGTGATGCGTGCCGCGGCGTGCACGTCGGAGGTTTCGATGGGCACCTGCCAGCCACACCAGGAGCGTGCGGGAATGCCCATGTTCTGCAGCACGATGGCCAGCAGCCCGGCGGTTACCTGCTCGCCGGAGGAGACGACCATGTCGTATTCCGCCGCATCAAAGGCCGGCGAGGCCTCTTCCACGAAGCCGACCAGCTTGTTGGTCTCTCCAGCCATGGCGGAGACGATGACGGCCACATCATGGCCCGCCTTCACCTCCCGCGCCACATGCCGCGCGACATTGCGGATACGGTCGAGATCGGCCACCGAGGTGCCGCCGAATTTCATCACCAGACGAGCCATTGCGCGTCGCTCTCCGGAAAACGCATGGGCAGGACGCCGTGAAGCACCCTCCCGCCTTGCCGGCCATGAAAACCGGCCTGTCTTATCGCGCCGGGCCCCGCACCGCAAGTCCGTCGCGCACCGGACATGCCACAATTTGGCCAGACCATGCGCATTGAACCATGAGCAGGGATTGCCTAAACATGGCCGGAACATGGGGCAGCAGCGGGCAGTGATGCATCCGTCATGCGCCCGGCGGATTGCGGATTACGGAGCAAGAAACTTGTCTTTTGCATTGCATCATCTGACGCGGCTGCTGACAGCCGCGATGCTGGCGGTGTTGCCAGTGCTGATGGCTGGCCTGTTCATGGCCCTGGCGCAACCCGGTGGCGCGCTGGCGGCCCAGCAGCCCGCGCCCGCCCCGCCCCCCGCGCCCCGGGCAATGCCGGCGCTGGTGTTTGACCTGGACACTGGCGAAGTGCTGCTGGCGCATGATGCCGGCCAGCCGTGGCGCCCGGCCTCGCTGACCAAGCTGATGACCGCCTGGCTGGTGCTGCGCGAGGTAGATGCGGGCAGGCTGTCGTTCGACAATGTGTTCACCATCACCCCCAGTGTGGTGCATGGCGTGGAGAAAGGAGCGGCGAAATACGGCGTGAAGGTGGGCGATCGCATGAAAATCGGCGACATGCTGGCCTTCCTGATGGTGCGCTCCGATGCCGACATGGCGCTGGCCCTGGCCGAGGCCGTGGCTGGCGATGTTGACAGCTTCGTGCGGCGCATGAACCGGGTTGCCGCCGCGCTGGGCATGAGCGCCACGCATTTCACCAATCCGCACGGCATGCACCACCCCGCCCAGGTAACCAGCGCGCGCGACATGGCGCTGCTGGCGCGCGACATCTATCGTCGCTACCTGCGCCGGCACCCGGACTGGTGGCGCTT
>JAJRRZ010000033.1 GCA_024279045.1 Alphaproteobacteria bacterium | reverse complement strand
TCGGCAAATCGATCAGCAAGCCCCCTGCCCCGTGTGGCAGGGGGTTTTGCCTGTCTGGCCGGGGTGGTGTTTTCACAGCCTCTTGCGCGCGGCGCCGGGGATATGCCATTGAACGGTATCAATGAGCAGAACCGCGCACAAGCCGCCGATCATCAGCGCCCGCCATCTGCTGGGCGTGAGCGGGCTTTCCGTCAATGAAATCACCGCGCTGCTGGATCTGGCGGAGGAATACGCACAGGTGTCGCGCCGCCGCGAGAAACTGGACATCCTGCGCGGGCGCACGCAGATCAACCTGTTCTTCGAGCCTTCCACGCGCACGCAAAGCTCCTTCGAGCTGGCCGGCAAACGCTTGGGCGCGGATGTGCTGAACATGAGCGTGAGCACTTCGTCCGTATCCAAGGGCGAAACGCTGCTGGATACCGCGCAGACACTCAACGCCATGAACCCGGATCTGCTGATCATCCGCCACCAGCATTCCGGCGCGGCGGAGCTGCTGGCGCAGAAGGTGAGCTGCGCGGTGATCAACGCCGGCGACGGCTGGCACGAACACCCCACGCAGGCGCTGCTGGATGCACTGACCATCCGTCGCCACAAGGGACGGCTGGAAAATGTCGTGGTGGCCATCTGCGGCGATATCCGCCATTCGCGCGTGGCGCGCTCGAACATCGCCCTGCTGGCGCGCATGGGTGCACGGGTGCGCATCATTGCTCCTGCCACGCTGTTGCCACCCAATGCGGAGCGGCTGGGCGTGGAGGTGTTCACCCGCATGGAAGACGGCCTGCCCGGCGCGGACGTGGTGATGATGCTGCGCCTGCAGAAGGAGCGCATGGACGGCGCCTTCATACCCTCGGAGCGTGAATACTACCGCTTCTGGGGGCTCGACGCGCAGCGCCTGGCGCTGGCGAAGGAAGACGCCATCGTCATGCATCCCGGCCCGATGAACCGCGGCGTGGAGATCGACTCCGTCATCGCCGATGGGCCGCGCTCGGTGATCCGCGAACAGGTGGAAATGGGCGTGGCGGTGCGCATGGCGGTGCTCGACGCACTGGCCCGCAACCTGCATGCGGAGGCGGCGGCATGAGTGGCGGCGCGGACATGAATGGCACGGGCATGAATGGCGCGACAGGCATGAGCGATAGCGCAGGCATTGGCGGCAATACAGGCATGGCTGGCGCACCGTGCGCCTTTGTCAACGCGCGGCTGTTCGACGTGGCGCAGGGGCTGCACGATGTGCCCGGCGGCGTGCTGGTGGAAGGCGGGCGCATCGCCGCCATTGGCGCGGACATCACCGCCGAAGCGATGCGCGCGCGCGGCCTGGCGGAAGATGCCGTCGTTGATTGCGGCGGACGCTGGCTGTTGCCGGGCCTTATCGACATGTGCGTGTTTACCGGCGAGCCGGGCTACGAATACCGCGAGACCCTGGCCACCGCGGCGGAGGCCGCCGCCGCAGGAGGTGTTACCACCATGATCGTCATGCCGGATACCGACCCGGTGATTGACGATGCGGCGATGGTGGACTTCATCCTGCGCCGGGCGCGGGCCACGGCAAAGGTGCGCGTAGCTCCGGCGGCGGCCATCACGCGCGCCCTGGCCGGAGAGCAGATGAGCGAGATCGGCCTGTTGAAGGAAGCCGGCGCGGTGGCGCTGAGCAACGGGCGCGGCGCGGTGACCTCCAGCCGGGTGCTGGCGCGCGCGCTGGCCTATGCACACAACTTCGACATGCTGGTGATGCATGCGGTGCAGGATGCGGAGCTGGCGGGCGGGGTGATGCATGCGGGCGAGCTGTCGGCGCGGCTGGGGTTGCCCGGCATTCCGCGGTAAGCGGAGATCATCGCCCTGGAGCGCGACATCCGGCTGGTGGAGATGACCGGCGCGCGCTATCACGCCATGCAGATTTCCTGCGCGGAATCGGTGGATATCGTGCGCCGCGCGAAGGACCGCGGCCTGCCGGTGAGCTGCGGGGCGAGCATCAACCACCTGCTGCTGAACGAGCATGACATCGGCGCCTACCGCACCTTCCTCAAGCTTTCTCCGCCGCTGCGCGCGGAGGAGGATCGCGCTGCGCTGGTGGAAGGCGTGGCCGATGGCGCCATCGACGTGATCGTCTCCGCCCACGATCCGCAAAGCGCCGATACCAAGCGCCTACCCTTCGCCGAGGCGGCGTTCGGCGCGGTGGGGCTGGAAACGCTGCTGCCCGGCGCGCTGGCGCTGCATCACGACGGCGTGGTGGGGCTGGACAGGCTGCTGGCGGCGCTGACAACCACTCCGGCACGGCTGCTGGGGCTGGATGGTGGCGCGCTCAAGCCCGGCGCGGTGGCGGATTTCATCATCGTCGATCCGCACGGCAGCTGGCGGGTGCAGGAAGACGCGCTGCACTCACGCTCGCGCAACACGCC
>JAJRRZ010000032.1 GCA_024279045.1 Alphaproteobacteria bacterium | reverse complement strand
GGAAAAATACGCAACTTGATGCAGCGGAAATTGCAAGGCTTTGCGTCGTAATGGCGCAAAGCCTTGCAATTTTCCTCAGGCAAAAATGTTGTTGTGCCGGCGCAGCGCCGCCGCAAGCCGGCACAACGCATCATTTTCCTGAAGAAAAATATTTGTGGCCGACACCGTCGGCCACAAATATTTTTCTTCACGATCGACTACATCGGCATGGCCCAGCGAATCAGCAATGCCACTGCCGAAAGCACGACAACACCGGCCAGCCACAACATGGCGAACCAGAGAAGGCGCCGCCACAACGGCACGGCAGCGCCCGAATCTGCACTGCCGTGTCCGTTGTTCGTCTCTTGTTGATCAGTGATACCCTTCACCTTCCTTCACCTTGCCACGGAAGACCCAGTAGGCATAACCCGTATAGGCCAGGATCAACGGCAGCAGCACCACCGCCCCCACCAGCGCGAAAGCCAGGCTGACATCCGGCGCGGCGGCATCCCAGATGGAGAGTTTCGGCGGCACCAGGTAGGGATAGAAGCTGATGCCCAGCCCGATGAAGCTGACCACGAAGAACCCCAGCGCCGCCAGGAAGGGCTGCAATTCCTTCCCCTGTTTCAGGCCACTGAAGAACAACCACACCAGCACGATCATCAGCACGGGCACGAACATCGTCCACAGGCTGCCCGGCAGGCTGAACCAACGCTCGAAATACACCGGCTCCAGGAACGGCGTGATGATGCTCACCAGGCCGATCAACCCCAGTGTGCCCAGCCCGAACACCCACGACAACTGCCGCATGCGCTCCTGCAGTGGCCCTTCCAGCTTGTAGATCAGCCACGTGGCGCCCAGCAGCGCATAACCCACCACCACCGCCACGCCGGTCAGCAGCGAGAACGGCGTGAGCCAGTCGAACCAGCCGCCCGCATAGGCCCGGCCCTCCACCGGAATGCCCTGCACCAGCGCGCCCAACGCCACCCCTTGCGCGAAGGCCGCCACCAGCGAACCGCCGAAGAAGGCCCAGTCCCACACCCACTGCGAGCGCTTCGCCCGCCAGCGGTATTCAAACGACACGCCGCGGAAGATCAACGCCAGCAGCATGACGATGATGGGCACATACAGCGCCGACATGATCACCCCGTAGGCCAGCGGAAACACCGCGAACAGCCCACCGCCGCCCAGCACCAGCCAGGTCTCGTTGCCATCCCAGACCGGCGCGACGGAATTCATCATCACATCGCGCTGCTTGCCGGGCTTGCCCAGCGGAAACAGAATTCCCACACCCAGGTCGAAGCCGTCCAGCACCACATAGGCCAGCACCGCAAAGGCAATCAGCCCCGCCCAGATGAAAGCCAGATCCAGTTCCATGGCCGCGCCCTCCCTGCTCAGTGATTACCCTTGTTGCCGGAATTGCCAGAGTTCCCGGAGCCACCGGGGTTTCCATTGCCGCCGGGGTTTCCGTTGCCGCCGTTGTCCTCATCCGGCAGGAAATCCGGGTCGAACTGTGGCGCCAGCACCGGCGTCGGCTCCTTGTCCGGAGTTGCCGCGGCGGCCACCACCGGCTTGTTCATCAGCTTCAGCAGGTAGTAGATGCCGGCCCCGAAAACCAGGAAATACACCACCACAAAGCCTATCAGCGATGCCGCCACTGCTGGCGCGTCGATGGGCGAGAGTGATTCGGAGGTGCGCAGATATCCTTGCACCGTCCACGGCTGGCGTCCTACCTCGGTGGTGAACCAGCCAGCCAGAATGGCCACGAAACCCGATGGCCCCATCCACAGCGCCACCTTGTGCAGCGCCCGGCTGTCGTAAAGCCTGCCCTTCAGCCGCGCCCAGGCGCTCCACAGCCCCACCACCATCATGGCGAAGCCAATGGCCAGCATGATGCGGAAACTCCAGAACACCACCCCCACCGGAGGCCATTCTTCGCGCGGGAACTCGTTCAACCCCTTGATCTGCTCGTTCCATGTATGGGTGAGAATCAGCGAGCCCAGATAGGGAATGCCCAGTGGATACCTCAGCTTGCCAGCCTCCTCGTCGGGAATGCCGAAGATGTAGATGGGCTGGTTGTCGCCCTCGCGGTCGAAGTGCCCTTCCATCGCCGCCACCTTGATGGGCTGGTGCTGCAGCGTGTTCAGCCCGTGCAGGTCGCCGGCGAAGATCTGCACCGGTGTTACCAGCAGCGCCATCCACATGGCCATGGAGAAGCCCTTGCGCGCCTGCGCGTCATCACGGTTGCGCAACAGGTGCCAGGCATGCACCGCCCCCACCGCGAAGGCCGTGGTCAGGAACGCCGCCAATACCATGTGCACCAGCCGGTAGGGGAACGACGGATTGAAGATGATAGCCCACCAGTCCACCGGCACGAACTGTCCGTTCTCGGCAATCTCGAACCCCTGCGGCGTCTGCATCCACGAATTCACCGACAGGATCCAGAAAGCCGACAGCAGCGTGCCCAGCGCCACGATGGCCGTGGCCACCATGTGCAGCTTGTCGCCCACCCGCTCGCGGCCAAACAGCATGATGCCGAGAAAACCCGCTTCCAGGAAGAAGGCCGACATCACCTCATAGGCCAGCAGCGGGCCGATCACCGGCCCCGCCTTGTCGGAAAAGGCCGCCCAGTTGGTGCCGAACTCGTAGGACATCACGATGCCCGACACCACCCCCATGCCGAACACCACGGCAAAGATCTTCTTCCAGTATTCGAACAGGTCGAGATACACACGCTCGCGCCGCCACAGCCACAACGCGTTGAGCACCGCCAGAAAACTCGCCAGCCCGATGGAAAAGGCCGGAAAGATGATGTGAAACGACACCGTGAACGCGAACTGCGCGCGCGCCAGGAATTCCGCGGTGAAATATTCGCTCATGAGCCGTCGCTCCCGACCTGACTGTTGTTCCCCAGACCACAGGTTACGAGCGCATCATTCAGCCCCACAATGCGACAAATATTCCTCTTCTCCCTTTTCCACGATACGGATGGAGTATCCGCACAACCAAAATCAGCGACAGCAATCACCCTGGGCTCAGGACTCATAAAGAGGCACGCCAGATGTGGCGTTCAGGCGAAATATCAGCGCCCTTGTGCCCGCAGGTAATACCTGAAGCTGAGATGAAGCATAAACACCACAGATGGCGTGAAAATTTATGGGTACTGAGCCTGGGCCAAGCCCCCATGAAGAGGCATGGCAAGTGCGTGATTGGCAAGAAGCGAAAACCCGCTCGGCATGAAGCCGGAATGCACCTGGCAAGTGCTCAAGCCTTGAGTGCCGCCGCGCGCAGCCTGTCGAAATCGGCCCCGGCATTGTGCGAGGAACGCACCAGCGGCCCGCAAGCCACCACCAGGAAGCCTTTTGCGCGGGCCATCGTTTCCAGCTCGGCGAACTCCTCCGGTGTGTAGAACTTCTCCACCGCCGCGTGCTTGGCCGTCGGCTGCAGATACTGGCCAATGGTGATGAACTGCACGCCCGCGCAACGCATATCGTCCATCACCTGCGATATCTGCTGGCGCGTCTCGCCCAGGCCCACCATGATGCCGGACTTGGTGAACATCTCCCGCCCGGCCCGTACGGCCAGCTCGCGCGCGCGCTCCAGCAGCCGCAGTGAATGATAGTAGCGCGCGCCGGGGCGAATGGCCGGATACAGCCCCGGCACGGTCTCCAGATTATGGTTGAACACATCCGGCCCGGCCTGCACCACCTGTTCCAGCGCGCCCTCCTTGCCGCGAAAATCCGGCGTGAGCACCTCGATGCTGGTCTGCGGCGAACGCTGGCGTATCGCGCGGATGACAGCCGCAAAATGCCCCGCCCCACCATCGGCCAGGTCATCGCGGTCAACCGATGTGATCACCGCGTGCCTCAGCCCCATCTTCGACACCGCTGCCGCCACACGCTCCGGCTCGTCGGCCTGCACCGGGCCGGGCTTGCCGGTGGCCACGTTGCAGAAAGCGCAGGCACGGGTGCATATCTCGCCAAGGATCATAAAGGTGGCGTGCTTCTCCGCCCAGCATTCACCGATGTTCGGGCAGGCGGCCTCCTCGCACACCGTGGTCAGCCCATGTTCGGCAACGATCTTGCGCGTTTGCGCGTATTGCCGCGACACCGGCGCCTTCACGCGGATCCACGCCGGCTTGCGGCGCACCGGATTGTCCGGCTTGTGCGCCTTTTCCGGATGGCGGGGGCGTGGCGTATTGTTCAATACATTGACCATGACACGGTGCTATCTCGCATGCTGGCGGCTGACAAGCCCCGCCACGGCAACACTTTATGCAATGGGCTGAAGAATCAGCACCATTACCGCTTGCGCCGTCTCTTGCCCGACATTGGTGATAACATGTGGCAGATCTCCACGATAGCGCAACGTTTCACCTGCCCTCACCAGGGCCACCGTATCGCCGCAGCGCACCTCCAGCACACCGCGCAACACATGCAGATGCTCCACGCAACCGGGCTGATGCGGCTCCGAGGCCAGCACCCCACCCGGCTCGGCCTGAAAATCATACCATTGCACCCATTCCACCAGTTCCAGCGCGCCGATGATATGCAGTCTACACTTGCCATCCTCGCTAATCAGCAGCGGAATGTCGCGTCTCTTCTGATGCTGAATGATGGGCTTGCAGGAATCGCTCTCCGCCAGCAATTGATGTGGAGGCAGGCCAAGCGCATCAGCCAGTTTCAGCATGGTGGCTAGTGTCGGGTTGGTCTCGTTGCGCTCAATGCGCGAGATGATGGATTTCGCCACGCCCGACAATTCCGACAACTCGTCCAGCGACATCTCCCGTGCCTTGCGCAGCCGCTGCACCACGCTGCCTACCACCGCAGCCTGCTGCACAACATTGTCATGCTTCCTGCGCTGCGTCATGCACCATTCCCTCCGTAAACGCCGGCATGGCGCAGGGCTTGGGTGATGTCGGCAACGAGATCCTGCACATCTTCCAACCCCACCGACAGACGCACCAGCCCTTCGCCGATGCCCTGCTTCAGCCGTTCCTCTTCCGGCACCACCGAATGGGTGGTGCTGGCCGGATGCGTGATCAGACTCTTCGCATCACCGAGATTGTTGGAAATATCGACGAGTTTCAGCGCATTGAGAAAACGAAATACCAACTCCCTGCCGCCCGGCAGCTCGAAAGCCAGCATGGCGCCACCAGCCTGCATCTGTTTCTGCGCCAGCGCATGCTGCGGGTGCTCTTCCAGCCCCGGATAACGCACCGCTTCCGCCCCCAGCTTCTCGCGCAGGAAGCGCGCCACCCGCAGCGCCGTCTCGCTCATCGCCCGCACGCGCAAGTCCAGCGTCTCCAGCCCCTTCAGCAACACCCAGGCATTGAATGCCGACAGGCTCGGTCCCGTCTGGCGCATGAACGGGCGGATGGTCTCGTCGATGAAGGCCCTGCCGCCCAGCACCGCGCCACCCAGCACGCGGCCCTGCCCGTCGATGTGCTTGGTGGCCGAATGCACCACCACGTCCGCACCCCATTTCAGCGGGTTCTGCAACACCGGCGTGGCGAACACGTTGTCCACCACCAGCAGCGCCCCGGCATCGTGCGCGATCTCCGCCACCGCCGCGATGTCGAACACGTCCAGCGTCGGGTTGGCTGGCGTTTCCATGAACAGCATTTTCGTGTTGGGTCTGATAGCCGCACGCCAAGCATCAAGGTCGGCGGCATCGACAAAGCTATGCTCGATGCCGAAGCGGCTGAGATGATCGCTGATCACCTTGTTGATGGCGCCGAAGATCTGCCGCGCCGCCACGACATGATCACCCGCCGACAGCGTGGCCGCAAAAGTGGCGAAAATCGCCGCCATGCCCGATGCCGCCGCATAACACGCCTCCGCCCCTTCCAGCGCGGCCAGGCGCTCCTCGAACATGCACACCGTGGGGTTGTCGTAGCGCGAATAGATGAAGCCCTCGTCCTCTCCGGCGAAGCGTGCCGCAGCCTGTTCAGCGCTGTCATAGGCATAGCCGGAGGTCAGGAATATCGCCTCGGAGGTTTCCTGAAAGCCCGTGCGCTTCAGCCCGGTCCGCACCGCGCGAGTGCGCCATTGCCAACCATCCGGATCATCAACCATCATTCCCTCCACCACGCGGCATCTGTCAGCACTGTATCCATGGCAGGCCCGCAGCGATCCAACCATTCACCCCACGCCGATGGCCATAGTCGTTCAGTGCCCCCTCGAAGCCATCAGATACGTGATATACATCAGCCCATCCGTTGCGCACAAGGAACAATGCAGCCTCGCGAGATCGCTGTCCGGATCTGCACAGCAAGATCAACGGGCGCTCCGAATCTGCCGCACAAACCCGCACTTCATCGAGAAAACCGGGGTTGACCATCATCTGCGGATAGCTCCTCCATTCGACCTGGGCATAGTTGTCCACCAGTGGAACACCGACAAAATCCCATTCCGCAGAAGTGCGCACATCCAGCAGCAAAGCCTTGTCATGCCGCTGCAACAGGCGATAGGCCTGCGGCGCATTGATTTCCTGCACACCCTCGAAAGATGCCGTCGGCTTTTCGCTGTCGCCCCGTTTTCCAGATGCCATCATCGATGCTCCCACACACTTTATCCATTTGCGTTCTTTATAAGGGAATTATTGATTGAAAAAAGAACGCACGTCAAGAGGCAGGCAATGCAAATTGGCATTCGGGAAACAACAGGCAGTCCGGAGCATTGCATGCGCGCCAGGCAGCAGCGCTTCCCATACTGCCCGCCACACCAACCCTGCTCACCGTCCATCAAGCCGCAAGCGAATCATTTCACAGCCAGCTTCTCGGTATCGGCCAGGCCATTTTTTCTGCCACACATGGTCATTCTTCCATCATGTTCATGCATTGCCAGGCGAGCCGTCCTTGAAAGTTTTCGATCAGCTGAACACATCAAAGACACAGAGAAAAAATTGACTGACAGACATCTCCGCACCACACTCCAACCACGGAAGGGAGCAGACACCGTGAGCGTCAGAAATGAACGCATCATCGACTGGGATGCTATCATCAACGGCGACTGTGATGCTTTCGACAGGCTGGTCGAGGCCGAGATGGCCAACCTGCTGGAATCGGCCAGGCACGAAATCGCCGGATACGAGGCCGCGGGCGACTTTCCGCCCGGCTACATCACGCCGGAGGAGCTTGTCGGCGAGGCGATGATCCATGCCTGGGACGAGCGCATGAAAAAGCCCCCGGAGATGAAGCCGCGCGCCTGGCTGCACGCCATGCTGTTCCGCGCGGCGGACACCCTCGCCGCCAAACGGCGCGAGATACAGGCCCACGAAACCCAGCCGCTGGAAGAGAAGTTGCCTGATGCGCCGCTGGTGGCCGACCCGATCTACGACGACGACGAAGAGTTCTACGAGTTCTACCAGCCCGACGAGGTGCTGAAATTCGAGGACGTCATCGGCAGTATCGACCTGGAGCCGGACCTGCTGATGGAAGTCATCGAGCAGCAACCGAAGCAACTGCAATTGAAGGAGCGCCGCTGTGCCCTGCTGCGCTTTCGGTTCGGCTTCGGCTTCGAGCAGGTCTGCCGCATCGTCGGCGAAAAACCCGAAACCGTGGCGCGCCTGCTGCAACAGGCCGAAGGCAAGGTGCGCTCCGCCGCCTGATCCGCCAACGCTGCCAGCAGGCGCATTGCCCCATTTTCGCCCCTTGCGTGCAGCATCCATCAGCTGGCGAATTCGCAGGCGCAAGGGGCGGGCATGAACATTTGGCAAACGATATTGCGTGGCAACGGGCGCTGGCTGCCAGTGGTGGCAACATTGACGCTGGCGTTGACCGCCCTTCCGCCAGCCCATGCACCGCGGGCAGAAACGCTGAAGGATCTCATCACCCGCAAATTGCAGGAACTGAACCTGCTGGAAGGGGACTCCACCGCACCAGCCAGCCCCGGCAATCCCACCCTTCTCGCCAGGCCAGCCGTTACCATCAATGACCGCCCCGCCAGGGAAGCGCTTTCGCGCAATGACGCATCACGCACCAGCCACGTGCTGGCCGTTCCCCTGCCCCGCCCGCGCCCGGCCAGCCTGGCCGCGCGTCAGCAGCGACTGCCCACCACGGCCAGCGCCGCCACCCCCGCCAGCCCCACCCGCACCGCCCTGCTCACCGACCAGGCCGGGCGCATCAGGCTCAACCCGAAGCAGTTGCTGCAGGAGCGCGATCATTACCAGGCCGTCTATCTGAAGCCGAAGGAAATCGGCCACTGGGACGCCGCCACGGTGAACCGCGTGCGCCGCAACTGCGACATCGTGCTGGCGGCGCTGAATGTCGATGCCAGGCCACTGCCATCCATTGGCGGGCCGCAAGGCTGTGGCATTGCCGCGCCGGTGCAGGTGAAGTCGCTGGGCGTGGCACGGCTGAAGCCGCCCGCAAAGCTGAACTGCCGCTTCACCGCCGCACTATACGAATGGGTACGCGACGTGGTGCAGCCCGCTGCGCGCAAGCATTTCGGCCAGCCGGTGGTGGCCATACGCCAGCTTTCCGACTATTCCTGCCGCCGCCGCGGCGGCATCACCCGCGGGCCGGTGCGCATCTCCGAGCACAGCTTCGGCAATGCCATCGACATCGGCTGGTTCGAGCTGGCCAATGGCAAGCGCATCCACCTGCTGAAGAACTGGGGCGAGTTCCGTGCCCTGTTCAGCAAGAAATCGGCCTTTCTCGCCGATGTACGCGCCGGTGCGTGCAAATATTTCTCCACCGTGCTCAGCCCCAAATACAACAAGGCCCACGCCAACCATTTCCACTTCGACCTGGGCCGTGGCGGGCGCCACGGCATCTGCAAGTGAGTTGACATGGCCGCGGCAGCCATGTCTTTCACCCCCATGTCCGCTCTCGAGACAACATTGGCCATTGCCTTGCTGGCGCTGCTCGTGGAGCGCCTTGCCGGCTATCCCGCCATGCTGCAACGCGCCATCGGCCATCCGGTGCAGTGGATGGGCGCGACAATCGCCGTGCTGGAGCGGCGTTTCAACGACCATGCCCGATTTTCCGCCGCCACGCGGCGCTGGTGGGGCATCACCGCCATGATCGCGCTGGCGCTGTTCTGGGTCGGGTTGGCCTGGTTGCTGGCGCGCTGGCTGCCCTGGTGGGGCGAGGCGCTGGCGGCTACCACCCTGCTGGCGCAACGGTCGTTGAAGGAGCACGTGCAGGCCATCATCGACGCCTTGCCCGCCAGCGCTTCGCGGCACGGCTCCGGCGCCGGCCTCATTCCGGCGCGCCGCGCATTGTCGATGATCGTCGGACGCGACACCTCGGAGTTCGACGAAAGCCGGATTGCCCACGCCGCCATCGAGAGCCTGGCGGAGAACGCCTCCGACGGCATCGTCGCGCCACTGTTCTGGTTGCTGATCGCCGGATTGCCGGGCATCGTGCTCTACAAGCTGGTCAATACCGCCGACAGCATGATCGGCCACCTCGACCAACGCCACCGCCACTTCGGCTTCGCCGCGGCGAAACTCGATGACCTGCTGAACTGGCTCCCCGCCCGCCTCACCGCCCTGCTCTATGCCGCCACTTCGGCTCTGACATGCGGCCTGGCAACAGGCAAGCGTGCCCTGCATGTGGCTTGGCGCGATGCCCGCAAGCATGTCTCGCCCAATGCCGGCTGGCCGGAAGCGGCCATGGCCGGGGCACTGGATATCCGCCTCGGCGGGCCGCGCAGCTACCAGGGCCGGGTGGTGGATTTCCCTTGGCTGGGCGAAGGCCGCGAACAGCTCTCGCGCAACGATATGCGCACCGCCCTCGCCCTGCACGAACGCATGCTGTGGATGCTCGCCGCCCTGCTGGGAGTGCTGTTCGCGGCGACGGGATTGGCAATGCCGGGCTGACCATGCATGGTTTAACTTTTTCCTGCAACATCACATGGTAATAAGTTCCGACAATCTTTACATATGCAACCGGCAAGGCAGCTTGTGCCTATACACGCAAGCCCGCCGCTGGCAATGATCAGGACGGCGATGACAACCAGGATGGCAAGCAGATTGCCAATGACTTCGGCGTGCTGAACGGTTATCGGTGTGTCCATGAACAGCAACGGCAAATCACCGCGTGAGCGCAACACTTCCGGCTGGCTGCGCCGCCTGGGCGACATATTGTGGGCCGCCGACAGTGCAGTGAGCACCGCGGCATTCGAAGCATGGGCCTTCATCCGCCGCATCTGGGCAGCCTATGCCGCTTGGCTGGAGCGCTTCCGCATCCGCGGAGTGAAGCGGATTGTCATCGACATGCTGGATGATGCCGCCACTTTCGGCACCATTGTCGCCTTTGTCATCGTCGCCTATGCCGTACCGCCATTTTCCGGCGAGGGAGACGTGTGGAATGCACGCCGCCAGGCGGCCGTTACCATCACCGATTCCCATGGCGAAGTCATTGGCTGGCGCGGCATTCGCCAGGATGATTCCATCCCGCTGGAGGAGCTTTCGCCCTATCTGGTAAAGGCCGTGCTGGCCACGGAAGACGCGCGCTTCTACGAGCATTTCGGCGTTGATGTGATCGGCACCCTGCGCGCCGCCATTGCCAATGCGCGCGCTGCTGGCGTGGTGCAGGGCGGCTCCACCCTCACCCAGCAGCTTGCCAAGAACCTGTTCCTGTCGCCGGAACGATCGTTTCGCCGCAAGATCCACGAGGCATTCCTGGCGCTGTGGATCGAGGCGCACCTGAGCAAGGACGAGATCCTCAAGATGTATCTCGACCGCTCCTATCTCGGTGGCGGCAATCATGGCGTGGAGGCGGCGGCACAATTCTATTTTGGCAAGTCGTCGCGCGACCTTACCCTGAAAGAGGCAGCGATGATCGCCGGACTGTTCAAGGCGCCGTCGAAATACGCCCCGCACAAGAATCCGCAAGCCGCCGAGGCGCGCACCGCTGTCGTGTTGCAGCGCATGCTGGATGCCGGTTTCATCTCCTATGGCGAGTTGCTGGCGGCACGCAAGCAACAGGTGCAGGTCGTCGGCGGACAGGATATCGACGCACCGCAGCACTTCCTCGACCTCGTCTATCGCGAGACGCTCGACATCATAAAGCAGAAGGGGCTGACCGGCGAATTCGTCGTCGAGGTAAAAAGCACCATCGACATGCGCATGCAGAAACTGGCCGAGAAGGCCATGAAGGAAGCGCTGGAAAATTTCGGGCCAACCTATCGCGCCAGCCAGGGAGCGTTGGTGGCGCTCACGCCCTCCGGGGCCATCCGCGCCATCGTCGGCGGGCGCGACTACGAGAAAAGCCAGTTCAACCGCGCTACGGACGCATGGCGCCAGCCCGGCTCGGCCTTCAAGCCGTTTGTCTATCTCGCCGCACTGATGCACGGCATGAGCCCCGGCACCGTAGTCACCGATGCACCGGTTACCATCCGCGGCTGGACACCACAGAATTACACCCGCCGCTATCATGGCCGGGTTACGCTGACGACCGCGCTGACCCACTCCTACAACACCGTGCCGGTGCGGCTGATGCTGCAGATTGGCGCAAAAAATATCATCGAAACCGCCCGCAAGGCCGGGCTGGACGCACCACTCAGCCCGGTGCCGTCACTGCCGTTGGGCGCAAAGGAGGTTACGGTGCTGGACATTGTCGGCGCCTATGCCACCTTCGCCAATGGCGGATTGCACGTGCAGCCCTACTCGGTGCTGGAGATCCGCCGCCCAGATGGCACGGTGCTGTATGACCGCGCGAAAGATCCCGATGCACGCCCGTGGCCCGCCTTTCCACGCGACAAGATCGCCCAGCTCAACCGCATGATGGCCAACGTGGTGCAGAATGGCACCGCCAGGCGCGCCAAACTGGGCTTTACCCCACAGGCCGGCAAAACCGGCACCACATCAAGTTATCGCGATGCATGGTTCATTGGCTACACCGGTCATCTGGTAACCGGCATCTGGTTCGGCAACGACAACTACCAACCTACCAAGCGCATGAGCGGAGGTTCGCTGCCAGCCATGACCTGGCAGAAATTCATGGCCGCCGCCCTGGCCGGAATGGAGCCCGTCCCGCTGCCCGGTGTACCGCTGACACGAAAACAGCAGCAGATTGCCGCCAGCAAGCGCAGGCAGGCCGACCAGGCACTGGCCAGTGCCAACACCACGGAGACGAAGAAGGAGCGCACAAGCATCTCCCTGGCCATGTTGCCGCCGGTATCGGAACTGGACGATTCCGACATACTCGTCGTTGCCCCTGCCGCCACTGCCGCCACTGCTGCCATGGCCGCTCGCAAGGCAGCCAATCCCGGCACGGCCCGCAAACACACCGGCAGGAACAACCGCCGCAAGAACGAAGTGGTGCACACCCTGCGCAATGTGCTGACCATCTTCCGGCCAGTGAACCGCAGGCGCGTATTCCGCACTAGTGCGCGCAAACGTCCGGTACGCCGCGCCCGCACCAACTTCAATACCCGCCGCGCTCGCCCTACCCGCACCACACCTCAGCGCAAGCGCCAGATCAGGTTCCTGAACATCTTCCGCTGAGTATTTGTGCATCCGTGCTCATTCGCGCCCCCGGCGCATGACCTCATGATGCGCCAGAGGCGGCACGGCCCACGGCAACCCTGCCAGCGCCTGCCGCACCGTACGCCGCTCAATGCCTCCCTCGCCGCCGAGCCACAGCGCCTGTGCCCCGCCACGCCAGACGTCGAACCGGTCAATGACCAAGCGTGGGCCAACCTCCCCTGCATCCGCAGCTGTCCGGCACAGTCCACGCAACGGAAAGGCGGCAACAACCACATCCGCCCGTTCGCAGGCTGCCCGCATCCGCTCCAGCACCGCCAGCCGTTGCCGCCGTGTCGTGCCGCCCTTGTCTTGCTTGTCGCCACCGCGGCGGAACATATCGCGCAGATAGACGATGCGCACCCCCGATGCCGCATGCACCGCCCGGCACATAAACGCATCACATGACCAGCCCGCCCGCTTGCGTGCTCCCGCCGGTCTTGCGGTATCGCCATC
>JAJRRZ010000031.1 GCA_024279045.1 Alphaproteobacteria bacterium | reverse complement strand
GCAGCTGTTCGGGAAAATCAAACGGTTCAAGAGAATTGCCCTGCGCTGCGAGAAAACAGCTGCCAATTTCGCATCAATGCTTGCCCTCGTCTGCGCCTTCATCTGGATAAAATTCGTCCACAGAGCCTAGTCATCCGCCGACTTCGGTATTCCGGTCTCAATTGCTCTGAAAAAAGCGCTTCACTGGGCCGTGCATGTAGCTCCGCCTGTGCCTCGATGTGTATTTCGTCCAGCACCGGCGGCGCATGAAAGGCGGCTTCCGAAAAATCCGGCACCACACGAAACCGCGCATCGCGTAGGCCGAAGGATTTCTCGCTGTAAATGGCGGAAAAGTTGGTATCCTTCTTGAAACGGGCCTTCATAAAGGACGCTGGCCGCTTGAAGCTGGCCAACCGGAAAATGGCATTGCCGGAAAAGGTCGCGCCTCGGAAGGCAGCAACGCCGGGAAAAACAAAGGATTGGAAACTCAGTATATCAACCATAATGACAACCTTCTTTCCAAAGGTTGTTTCACTACTTCCCGCCTGACCTTTCCCATTAATCCGCTGAAAGACGAGATTGGAAAAAATGCCCTGGCGTCTTTCAGCCACTTTCCTGTCTCTTCGCTCTCCCCTTTTTCAATTTCTTCTTCAAATAATCTATCAAACTCACAAATTTTACTTACCTGCCATTTCCCCTTGTCCTCCAGCGCCTTGCGCCGGGCCAGCATATCGTTGGCCCATGTGTTCCAGTATTCTTTGCCGCGCAGCCAGCGCACGATGGTGCGGCGTTGTCGTTCATCGAGTTTACGCAAGGCGGGCTTGTTGATGCGCAGCAGTTCACTGCGCAGGATGTTGCCCTTGGCGTCGCGTTTCAGCTTGTCGGGATCAATATCCGCCATCCCCGGCCCCCTTGTCTTGCCCTGTGTCATAAGACACCGCGCCCCTGCTCGGCGTCAACCTGTGTGGGCAAAAGTCAGAAGCCACGACGCGGCATACGTTCAGGACAGGGTTCAGGACAGCATGGCAAACTCCGACCCGCAACAGCAGCCGGGGCGGGGCGCCGGCATCGTGCTCGGGGCCGCGCCTCGCGGCCATGCTTGCATGGCTGCTCCGTTGGGCAAAAAGTGTTCGGTGAGGGGTTGTATATTAGATTTTTCTAATATATCTATTGCCCGGCTTGTGCGCCCTGCCCCCTTGGCAGGGGCGAGGGTTTGGGGCATCGTGCTCGCGAGGCTGAGGATTCTTTTCTGGAAAACCGGAGATTGCGATTCATGTTCATGATCGGGCGCACTTCGAGCGTGGCAGGCGCGGCGCTGGCGCTGCTGGTGGCGATGGCTGCCACGTTTCCGCCTGTGGGCATGGCGCGCCTTGCCGCGGCGGAAAATCAGCCCGCCGCGCTGGCGGAGGCGCGTGTGGCGGACCTGCAAACGGCGCGGGTGCAGCGCATCGAGGCGGCGCGCGAGCGGTTGTTCGAGGGCGTGATCGAGGCAGACCGGCAATCCACCGTGTCGGCGCAGACATCCGGGCGCATCATTGCCATTCATTTCGACGTGAATGACCAGGTGAAGAAGGGTGCGCTGCTGGTGGAAATCGACGACACGCAGCAGCGCGCGGCGCTGGAGCAGGCGCGCGCCGGGCTGAAGGCGGCGCAGGCGAAGCTGATTGCCGCGCGCCAGGCGTCCAACCGCATCAGCCAGCTGTTCCGCCGCGGCACCGCGCCGAAGGCGCAGTTCGACCAGGCAAAAGCCGAATACGAGGCGGCGCAGGCTGGCGTGCGCCAGGCCGAGGCGGCGCTGAAGCAGGCGGAAGAGCAACTGGCCTATACCAAGGTGCGCGCGCCCTATTCCGGCGTGGTTACCGCGCGGCATGCGGAAGTGGGCGAGCTGGCCGCGCCGGGCAAACCGCTGATGAGCGGCTTCTCGACGGAGGAGCTGCGCGCGCATGTGGCGCTGCCGCAGCGTTATGTGCCGGCGATCCGCCAGAACAGCCGCGCCGACGTGGTGCTGGACCTGGACGGGCGCGTGCGCCGGGCGGTATCGCGCATGGTGATTTTCCCCTACTCCGACCCGAAGACCAACACCGTAACCGTGCGGCTCTACATGAAGGATCACGGCAAGGGGCTGTTTCCCGGCATGCTGGTGAAGGGGGCCTTCATGGTGGAGAAGGCGAAAGTGCTGGCGCTGCCGGAGAAGGCGGTGGCGCGGCGCGGCGAGCTGGCGGGCGTGTATCGCATCGTGAAGGGGCGCATCGAGTTCGTGCAGGTGCGCACCGGCAGGCCGCTGGGCAATGGCCTTGTGGAGCTGCTGGCCGGGCTGAACGAGGGCGATGTGGTGGCACTGGATCCGCTGCGCGCAACGTTGACGCTGCAGGCACAGCGCGCGGGTGATGAGCAGGCCGCCAGCGGCGGGGAGGCAAACTGATGAGCGGCAACGGTTCTCCCGCGGGGGGCGCTCCCGGTGCGCCGGGCACGCCACCGGGCAAGATGGGCATTTCCGGCATCATCACGCGGGCCTTCGTGCGCAACCAGATCACGCTGCTGCTGCTCATCGCCACGCTGCTGTCCGGCGTGTTTGCGGTGCTGGTTACGCCGCGCGAGGAAGAGCCGCAGATCAACGTTACCTTCGCCAATGTGTTCATCGCCTTTCCCGGCGCTTCGGCGCGCGAGGTGGAACAGCTTGTAACCACTCCTGCCGAGCAGGTGCTGGGCGAGATGGAGGGGCTGAAGCACATCTACTCCGTCTCGCGCCCCGGCATGAGCATGATCACCGTGCAGTTCAAGGTGGGCGAGCCACGCACGGACGCCATCCTGCGGCTGTATGACAAGATCTTTTCCAACCTCGACTGGCTGCCGCAAAACCTCGGCGTGGCGCAGCCCATCGTCAAGCCGCGCTCCATCGACGACATTCCCATCGTTACCTTCACGCTGTGGGATGCCTCCGGCCAGCGCACGGCGCACGACCTGAAGCGCATTGCCCACACGCTGGAGGCGGAGCTGAAGCGTATTCCCGGCACGCGGCAGGTGCGCACCATCGGCGGGCCGGAGCGCGTGGTGAACGTGGCCATCGATCCGCAGAAGCTGGCGGCCTATCAGCTGTCGCTGGAGGATCTGCGCAAGGCGCTGCTGGCGTCGAACGCCTCCACCGACCGGCAAAGCATCGTGGCGGGCAACCTGAACATCCCGGTGCGTGCCGGCACCTTCCTGTCGCGCCCGGAGGAGGTGAAGAACCTCGTGGTTGGTGTGTTCGGCGGCAAGCCGGTGTATCTCGCCGACGTGGCGGACATCACCTTCGGCCCGGATACGCCGAAGAACTATGTGGAATACTGCACCGGCCCGCATGAGCTGAAGAACGGCGCACCGGCGGGCTGCTTTCCGGCGGTTACCATCGAGATCGCCAAGCAGCCGGGGCAGAACGCGGTGGTCATCGCCAACAAGCTGATCAGCCACATCGAGCGGCTGAAGGGCGTGTTCGTGCCCGATGGCGTGAAGCTGAGCGTTACCCGCAACTATGGCCAGACGGCTGACGACAAGGCCAAGACGCTCATTCTGAAGCTGCTGTTCGCCACCGGCTCGGTGGTGTTGCTGGTGCTGTTCACCATGGGCTGGCGCGAGGCCGTGGTGGTGGGCATTGCGGTGATCTCCACCCTGGCGGTTACGCTGTTTGCTTCCTGGGCCTATGGCTTCACCATCAACCGCGTGTCGCTGTTCGCGCTGATCTTCTCCATCGGCATCCTGGTGGACGACGCCATTGTGGTGGTGGAAAACATCCACCGCCACCTGCAGATGGGTGATGACCGCAAGCCGTGGGAGCTGATCCCGCAGGCGGTGGACGAGGTCGGCTCGCCGACCATCCTGGCGACATTCACGGTGATCGCCGCGCTGCTGCCCATGGCCTTCGTTACCGGCCTTATGGGGCCATACATGAGCCCCATTCCCATCAATGCGTCGATGGGCATGTTCCTCTCCCTGCTGGTGGCGTTCATCATCTCGCCGTGGCTGGCCTACAAGCTCATCGTGAAGGGCCACAAGCACAGCCATGCGGCACACGCCCCCGCGGAAGGCGCGCATGAACAACAGCACGAGGATTTCAGCGGGCGCCTGTTCCGCCGCGTGCTCACGCCGTTTCTGCAACTGGGCGCATGGGGCCGCACGAAGCGCTATCTGCTGGTGTTCTCGCTGGTGTTCCTGATGGTTGCCAGCATGGGCCTGGGCGTGGCGAAGCTGGTGATCCTGAAGATGCTGCCGTTCGACAACAAGTCGGAATTCCAGATCGTGCTGGACATGCCGGAAGGCACGGCGCTGGAGGAAACGGCGCGCACGCTGAAGGAGCTTGCCTCGGTGCTGCACGAGGTGCCGGAAGTGGCCAACTGGCAGGCCTATGCCGGCACAGCCTCGCCGGTGGGCTTCAACGGGCTGGTGCGGCAATACTACCTGCGCCAGGAGCCGCATCTTGGCGACATCCAGGTAAACCTGGTGGACAAGAAACTGCGCGATCGCAAGAGCCACGACATTGCCCGCGAGGTGCGCCAGAAGCTCATGGAACGCTTCAAGGACGCCAACTTCACCTTCAAGGTGGTGGAGGTGCCGCCCGGCCCGCCGGTGCTCTCGCCCATCGTGGCGGAGATATACGGCATCGACTACGCCGGGCAATTGCGCGTGGCGAAGGACGTGCGCAAGGTGTTCGAGAACACGCCGGACATTGTCGATATCGACGATACCATCACCTCCGGCAACCCGCGCATCATCGTGGCGGTGGACAGGCAGCGCGCCGCGGCGCTGGGCGTGCCGCAATCGACGGTGGCGCAGGCCATCGCCACGGCGCTGGGCGGCGAGGACGTGAGCTATCTGCACACGCACGCCTCGAAATATCCGGTGCCCATCCGCGTGCAGCTGCCGGCATCGGAAAAGGGCAGCATCGAGGATCTGCTGAACCTGAAGGTGCGCAGCATCTCCGGCAAGCTGGTGCCGCTGTCGGAAATCGTCATACTGCGCCGCGACACGGTGGAGCAGGAAATCCACCACAAGGATCTGTTGCCAGTGGTTTACGTGATGGCCGACATGGCCGGGCCCATCGACAGCCCGCTGTATGGCATGTTCGAGATCTTCGGCAAGCTGAAGGACGCAACGGACAGCGCCACCGGCAGGCCCATCGAGCAGTATTTCATCTCGCAGCCGGAGCTGCCGGTGAACTTCGCCCTGAAGTGGGATGGCGAGTGGCAGATCACCTACGAGACCTTCCGCGACATGGGGCTGGCCTATGCGGTGGGGCTGATTGGCATCTATTTCCTCATCGTCGCGCAGTTCGGCAGCTACATGGTGCCGCTGATCATCATGGCGCCCATTCCGCTGACCATCCTCGGCGTGATGCCCGGCCATGCGCTGCTGGGGGCGAAGTTCACCGCCACGTCGATGATTGGCGTGATTGCGCTGGCCGGCATCATCGTGCGCAATTCCATCCTGCTGGTGGATTTCGTCAACCAGCAGTGCTCCTGCCGCGTGCCGTTGCGCGAGGCGATCATCCAGTCCGCGGCGGTGCGGGCGCGACCCATCCTGCTGACGGCCATCGCGGCGATGATGGGCGCGTTCTTCATCCTCGACGACCCGATCTTCAACGGGCTGGCGATTTCGCTGATCTTCGGCATTCTTGTCTCCACCATTCTGACGCTGGTGGTCATTCCGGTGCTCTACTTCAGCTACAAGCGCCGGCAATTGGCCAAACTGGGCTACGGCCCGGATGATGCGGTGGACCTCAGCGAGGAGCTGCGGGAGGAGCGCGAGAAGCTGGCTTGAAACTAGAACGCAACCCTCTGCAGTTCCTGACAACTCCGGAAAGAAATTCCAAGGACACCAACGCCATGAAAATCGGAAACAAATACGCCTTGAAGGTGATGAAAAGGCGGTCAAAGGCACATAGTGAAAATTATCCGAATATTGCAGGATATGCATATGACGTCATAACGCATGAAGTAATTGTCAATGGAGTTTATGAAAAATTGGAGCTTGACTTTATAAGAGATAATATTTTTCCAAAACTGGAAAAAATGGACACATGCCTTGATGTTGGGGCAAATATAGGAAATCATTCACTATATTTTTCGAATTATTTCTCACATGTTATAGCTTTCGAGCCACATCCAAGAACTTTTGAACTCCTGTTGTTCAATTCACATTATGCAAATAATATTACTCCATTACGCCTGGCGGCTTCCGACAAAAAAGGAACAGCCATGGCAGCGCCCACCAAGCCTATCAACATTGGCACTACATCGCTGGAAGATTCCGCAAAAAATGCAAAAGATGCCACGGACCTGGTCGAATTTGATCTCATGCCCATAGATCATGTTGACGAGGTGCGCAGTTGCAAAAACATAAGCTTCATGAAAATAGATGTTGAAGGGCATGAACTTCCCGCCCTTCGAGGAGCCAAGGAAACGCTCATATCCCATCGTCCAATTATTTCAATGGAAATATTGAGAGACAACATTAAAGGCGGTCAGCCAGATTCTATAGAATTTCTTAAAGAAATTGGATATAGATACTTTTATGAGGTAAGACCTCCAATACAAACAATGAAAAAAAGAGTGAGACGTATCATATCCAGCATATGCCATTACACAAACTTCACATATCCAGTTATGCCAAAAATTTACAGAATAGACAATTTTGACTACAGGCATTATTATACAGTCTTGTGCAGCACCAGAGAGCTGGTTTGATCTGGCCTGCTGTCAGGGCCAAAAGAGTGCACGTCTTCAAGCAAATGGATGCCTCCGGCAAGTTCATGACCCGAATCGAGTTCGGTTGCGAAGGTGTCCTTTTGTCAACGCGGGCGGGCTGCGGGGCTGGGGTAGAGGCATGGGCGAAACGGCAGCAGAACAGCAGCCGCTGCTGGAGGTGCGGGGCATCAGCCGCGTGTTCGGCACGCTGCTGGCCAATGATGATGTGTCGCTGGCCGTGCAGGCAGGGGAAATTCATGCCCTGCTGGGGGAGAACGGGGCGGGCAAGTCCACGTTGGTGAAGATCATCTATGGTGCGCTGCGTCCGGATGCCGGCGAGATACGGCTTGAAGGCAAGCGCGTGCAACTGCAAAGCCCGGCGCAGGCGCGCAAGGCCGGCATCGGCATGGTGTTTCAGCACTTCTCGCTGTTCGAGCCGCTCAGCGTGGCGGAAAACATCGCCCTGGCGCTGGATGGCGCGCATGACATGGCGGCGCTGAAGCAGCGCATCGGCGAGGTGTCGGCGCAATATGGCCTGCCGCTGGATGCCGATGCGATGGTGGCCGATCTTTCTGTCGGCGAGCGGCAGCGGGTGGAGATCGTGCGCTGCCTGCTGGCGGAACCACGCATCATCATTCTCGACGAGCCGACCTCGGTGCTGACGCCGCAGGAGGCGCAGGCGCTGTTCGCCACGCTGCGGCAACTGGCGGCGGAAGGGCGCGGCATCATCTACATCACCCACCGGCTGGAGGAGGTGCGCGAGTTGTGCGAACGCGCCACCATCATGCGACACGGGCGGGTGGTGGCGGAGATTGCTCCGGCAGATCATTCGGCGCGGGAGATCGCGCGGCTGATGGTGGGCTCGGAGGTGCACGACGTTTCCGCACCACCCATGGCGGAAACCGGTGCACCTGTGCTGCATGTGCGCGACCTGACACTGCCCGCGCCAGGGCCGTTTGCGGTGGCGCTGTATGAAATATCGCTGGATGTGCGCGCCGGCGAGGTGGTGGGCATTGCCGGGGTGGCGGGCAACGGCCAGCGCGAACTGTTTGCGGCGCTGTCCGGCGAGCGGCTGGCGCAGAACCGCGGGGCGGTGTTCATCGCCGGGCATGACGTGAGCCTGAAGGACATCAACGCGCGGCGCAAGCTGGGCGCGGCCTTCGTGCCGGAGGAGCGGCTGGGACATGCCTGTGTGGGCGGCATGACGCTGCTGGAAAACCTGCTGCTGACGCGCCATGCGGTGGATGCGAGCGTGGTGCGGCGGGGGATGATCGATCACGCCGCGGCACGGGTGGCTACACAGCGGGTGATTGATGAATATGATGTGCGCAATGCCGTGCCGGAGCGCCTGGCGGCGGCGTTATCGGGCGGCAACCTGCAAAAGTTCATCATGGGCCGCGCGCTCGACCGCCGCCCTGCCCTGCTGGTGGTCAATCAGCCGACCTGGGGCGTGGATGCCGGGGCGGCGGCACTGATCCGTCAGCAGCTCATCGACCTGGCGCGCGACGGCGCGGGAGTGCTGGTGATTTCGCAGGATCTGGACGAGATCTTCGAGGTGGCCGATCGCATCGCCGTGATCTCGCGTGGCGAGCTTTCCGCGCCACGCCCGGCGGCGGAGCTCAGCCGCGAGGAGGTGGGGCTGCTGATGGCAGGCGCGCACGAGGCACGGCATGGAACTGTGCATGCAGCGCAAACATGAGGCAAAAACGGGACAGGTGCTCTCTTGCCGGAAGAGATTGAAAACACCTTATGGCACGGGGGCAGAAAGAAAGGCGGGGATCATCAACATGCTCTCCTCTTCGTCATTGCCGGGCTTGACCGGCAATCCAGAAAGCCGCAAGCGCCGGTGTTCATGGCAGCCTCGGTCTGGATGCCCGGATCAAGTCCGGGCATGACGATGCAGGTAGAGCGGGAGGTGCGGGGAGATACGCTGATGTTGCTGCAACATGCCGAAACCTGCGGGATGAGGCGCGCATGATGGTGCTGGAGAAACGTGCCGCCCCCTCGCGGTGGTGGAGCATCGGCGCGCCACTGCTGGCACTGGGCATGGCGGTGGTGCTGGGTGCGCTGCTGTTTGCGGTGCTGGGGCATGCGCCATCGCGGGCGCTGTATGTGTATTTCGTCGAGCCGCTGACATCGGCCTGGTCGCTGGAGGAACTGGCGGTGAAGGCCACGCCGCTGATGCTCATTGGCGCCGGGCTGGCGCTGGCCTATCGCGCCAATGTGTGGAATATCGGCGCGGAAGGGCAGCTCATCATGGGGGCGATTGCCGGTTCGGCCATTCCCATCCTGCTGCCGGGCTGGAACGATGCGCTGGCGATGCTGGCCATGCTGCTGCTGGGAGCGGCGGGCGGTGCGGCATATGCGGCGATTCCGGCATGGCTGAAGAACCGCTTCAACACCAACGAGATCCTCACCTCGCTGATGCTGGTCTACGTGGCCGGGCTGTTCCTGGACTGGCTGGTGCGCGGGCCGTGGCGCGACCCGATGGGCTTCAACTTTCCCAAGTCGGTGGCATTCGATGGCTGGCACGTGCTGCCAACGCTGACGGGACGGGTGCATCTGGGTTTCGTGCTGGCGCTGCTGGCGGTGCTGATATTGTGGGTCATCGTGCATCACATGCGTGCGGGCCTTGCGGTGCGGGTGCAGGGCATTGCGCCGCGGGCGGCGCGCTTTGGCGGATTTTCGGCGCCAAGCATCACATTGGGGGTGATGCTGTTTTCCGGCGCGCTGGCAGGGCTGGCGGGCATCGGCGAAGTGGCCGGGGCCATCGGCCATTTGCAGCCGTCCATCTCGCCGGGATATGGCTTTGCGGCGATCATCGTGGCGGTGCTGGGCAGGCTGTCGCCCATTGGCGTGGTGTTTGCCGCCTTTCTGCTGGCGCTGACCTACCTGGGCGGCGAAGCGGCGCAACTGGCGCTGAACATGCCGGCGAAGGTGGCGCAGGCGTTTCAGGGGCTGTTGCTGTTTCTCATCCTGGCGGCGGAGGTGCTGGTACATTACCGCATCCGCTGGCGCGGGCGGGCACATGGCGCAGCGCGGGCACGGCAGGGGGGCGGAGCATGAGCGGGCTGGAAGCATTTGTATTGACGGTGATGGCGGCGGCAACGCCGCTGCTGCTGGCGGCCACGGGCGAGCTGGTGGTGGAGCGCGCCGGGGTGCTGAACCTGGGCGTGGAGGGCATGATGGCCGCCGGCGCGGTGGTGGCCTTTGCCGTGGCGCTGGGCACGGGCAGCGCGGCGCTGGGGGCGCTGGCCGGGGCGCTGGCGGGGGTGCTGGTGGTGCTGCCGTTCGTCTTTCTCACGCAGGTGCTGGCGGCCAACCAGGTGGCATCGGGGCTGGCGCTGGCGCTGTTCGGCCTTGGGGTAGCGGGGCTGTTCGGCGAGGGTTACGTCGGCCAGCCCGGCGTGCGGCTGGAGAAGCTGCATGTTCCCGCCCTGTCGGATATTCCCTTCATCGGGCCGGTGCTGTTCGGCCAGGATGTGCTGGTGTATGTATCGTTCGTGATGACCGCGGCGGTGGGGTGGTTTCTGTTTCGCACGCGCTGGGGCCTGATGCTGCGGGCGGTGGGGGTGAACCATCATGCGGCGCATGCGCTGGGGCATCCGGTGCGGCTGGTGCGCACGCTGGCCATTCTGTTCGGCGGGGCGATGGCCGGGCTGGCGGGGGCCTATCTGTCGGTGAGCTACACGCCGCAGTGGGTGGAGGACATGACCGCCGGGCGCGGCTGGATCGCGCTGGCGCTGGTGGTGTTCGCCACGTGGCGGCCCGTACGGGTGCTGGCGGGGGCATATCTGTTCGGGGCGGTGTGGATCATGGGGCTGCATGCACAGGCGGCGGGCTATGGGCTGCCGCCGCAACTGCTCTCCGCCCTGCCCTATCTGGCGACCATTGTGGCGCTGGTGGTGATTTCGCGCAACCGGGCTTTGACTCTGGCCAACACCCCGGCCATGATCGGCCAGCCCTTCGTTCCGGAGCGGTGATCCTTCACATGCGTCATCTGTGTCATCTGCATCATCTTCTTCATCAATGACAGGGAGGCAATTTCCATGAAACACGACATGAAACTGGCGCTGGCGGCAGTGCTGGGCATTGGCGTGCTGGCTGCTGGCGTTGCGGACAGCGCGGCACAGGCGGAAGAAAAGCTGAAGGTGGGCTTCATCTACGTGGGGCCGATTGGCGATCATGGCTGGAGCTATCAGCATGATCAGGGACGGCTGGCCATCGAGAAGGCGCTGGGCGAGAAGGTGCAGACCAGCTACCTGGAAAAGGTGCCGGAAGGCGCCGATGCGGAGCGGGCGCTGGAGCGGCTGGCGCGCTCGGGGCACAAGCTGATCTTCGCCACCAGCTTCGGCTACATGGATTCGGTCATCAAGGTGGCGAAGCGCTACCCGGACGTGAAGTTCGAGCACGCCACCGGCTACAAGCGGGCGAAGAACGTCTCCATCTATTCCGCGCGTTTCTATGAAGGGCGCTACATCATCGGCAAGATCGCCGCGAAGATGTCGAAGAAGGGCATGGCGGGCTATATCGCCTCTTTCCCCATTCCGGAGGTGGTGCGCGGCATCAATTCCTTCATGCTGGGCGCGCAGAGCGTCAACCCGGATTTCAAGATCAAGGTGGTGTGGGTGAACTCCTGGTATGATCCCGGCAAGGAAGCGGATGCGGCAAAGGTGCTGATTGCCCAAGGGGCGGACATCCTCACCCAGCATACCGATTCCGCCGCGCCGATGCAGGTGGCGCAGGAAAAAGGCATTCTTGCCTTTGGCCAGGCCTCGGACATGATCAAGTTCGGGCCGAAGGCGCAACTGACCGCAGTGATTGACGACTGGGCGCCCTATTACGTGCAGCGGGCGAAGGATGTGCTGGACGGCAAGTGGCAAAGCCAGGACACCTGGGGCGGGCTGGCTTCCGGCATGGTGAAGATGGCTCCCTACACCAACATGCCCGATGATGTGAAGAAAATGGCGCAGGAGACGGAAGAGGCCATCCGCTCCGGCAAGCTGCATCCGTTCACCGGCCCGATTTACGACCAGGACGGCAAGCTGCGCGCCAAGGAAGGCGAGGCGCTCTCCGACAAGGTGCTGCTGGGCATGAACTGGTATGTGAAGGGCATTGACGACAAGCTGCCGAAGTGAGCCGCTGGGGGCGCTGCGCGGCTTGTATTGCCGTGCTTGTTCGAGGTGGGCAGGACGGGGATGCAGGGATGACGGAACGGGTGAATCTGCGCCGTGCAGTGATCTGATGGCGACACCACTTGTCGAACCAGTCTGGCAGGGCCGCTTTCCTCCGGGGAAGGCGGCCCTGCCGTATCAGGGGGCGGTATGTGAATGGCACCTGAATGGCGTTTTCAGCGCCGGTGCATGCGCCCTGCCCTATCGTGCATGCGGGTTTTGCCGGAAGGGAGAAACGCATCATGCCAAAGAAGCTTTTTTCTGTGTTGGCCGTGCTGGGAGCCATGGCCGGGTTCATGCAGATGGATGCCACCGGCAACGCGGCGCAGGCGGCCTGTGTGGTCAATGTCGCCAGTTGGGATGTGCTGTGGATGCGCTCCGGCCCGGGCGTGCATTACAGGCGCATCGGCGCCATTCCGCCAAAGGCGTGTGGTGTACGGGGTTACTGGAACACCTGCCGCGGCAACTGGTGCAAGGTGCGTTATGCTGGCCGAATCGGCTGGGTGAACCAGCGCTATCTGGATGAAGGAGGCGATGGTTATGGCGGTGGCGAGACGCTGGGCAAGGCATGCGTCTCCGGCGTGCGGCCCGGTGATGTGTTGTGGATGCGGGCAGGACCGGGTGTGCGTTATCGTCGCCTCGGCTCCATGCCACACAAGGAATGTGGCATTCGTGTCATCAACCAGTGCCGTGGAAACTGGTGTATCGTGGAAACATGGGAAGGGGTTACAGGTTGGGTGAACACCCGATACCTGAGATTCTACTAAATGCCTGCTTTCCAGGGCAAACAGGGCTGCTGTTCAATTGCATTGCCAGCGCCAGCGGTCCTGATTGAGGTTGACACGCACGCAATATCCGGAGCCATCGGCGCGTGGCAGCGCTGATGTGATGGTGTCCGGTGTGGCGGAAAGGCGGGATATCGCATTGTCGGCAGTGGCCGATGTTTCAACAGTGGTGGATGCCACGGTGGCGGTGCCCACGGTTGTGCGATCGCGGGCGATGAGGTCGGCGTCGATACGCAGCGATGCCTTGAACTGCGCGCGTGCCTGGCCAGCCTCGGAGTCTGCAATACCCCCTGTCATCAGCACGGCCAACATCACTCCTGCTCCGGCTGCCAAGGCAGTGCGGCATGCCCACGGTGCAGGGTGTCCCGAGTCCCGCCAGTTCATGTTTTTCTCCCCGCCGCAAATGACTCGCCACGCTTGCAGGAGGCCGCAACCTCGCAAGCATGGCAGGCATGCTGGAATCCGATCCGTCCCAGAGTCAATCAGGCAGGCAAGGTTTTGTTAATCATTTACGCAATTTGAATTGAATCCGGTTGAATTTCCGGACAATCTTTACTTTTGGTTGTTGTTTCAAAAAGAACTATTTTTGATTGTTCCGCTTCCATGAAGCAGTTTTCACCAAACAAAACGAAGCAGAAACATGCCCCAACTTGCGCAAAAAAGCCGCTGCAGAGCGGGTGAGAGATGCTCGTTTCAGAGGCGATTCAATTCGAATCGCAGCGGATGCCGCAGCCATGCCTGCAACATCCCTCTGGACAACCGCCCAAAAGGTTACCGAAATATGAACGGGCTGAGCTTCAGTCCGTTTCACACCCGAAACGGCATGGGGCGGGGCAATCCCGGGCAACCATAACAGACCGGCGGGGTTGCATGCGGAAGTGCTCCTGGTTGGGGCATGGGCGGAGCACCTGTTGCCGGGTGCTTCGTATTCTGGGGGGCAGAGCGGTGGCCGATGGCGGCTTTGAACACCTGCTGGGCAAGAATCGCCCGTGCGCCATTCCGGCGATGGGCGAAAAGGCACGGTTCGGCATCAACGAACGCGCAGCGCGGCGGGTGATTACCATCATTGCAGTGCTGGCCATCATTGTCTCGCAGGTGGGACTGGTGGCCATTGTCGGCAAGCAGTCCGGCCATTTCCGGCAAGCCCAGATACAGCAGCTCTCTACCCTTTTGCGGCTGGCCGGCAGCGGGCTGGAAGGCATGCTGCGCGCCGCGGATACGGTGCGCGCGCCCATAGCCGAGGATCTAGAGCGCCTGCTGCCGGAACACGCCCTGACACAAGGGCGCATCTTCATCATTGTCGATGCCGATGGCCGTGTGCAGGCCATGGCCGGCACACCCCCCGACGCCCTCTCTGTTGCGCAGGGCGAAATGCTGCCCGATGTGCTGCGGCGCATCGCCCTGGCTGCCGATGGTCAGGGAGCCATCGTTGCCGTGCCGCTGCCGGGCGGTGTGGACGTGCTGGCGGGCGCCATGCCGCTTTCTGCCTGGCCGGGCGCGGTGCTGGCGGTGCAACCACACAACGCGATGGCGCTGGTATGGGAGAAATACGGCAATACCCTGCTGGGCATCGCGCTGGGCCTGATGCTGATTCTGGTGATGCTGCTAGCGCTCTACAACTGGCAGGCCGACCAATCCGAAACAGAAAACGCCGCGCACATGGATTTCGTCCGCCGGTTGGAGAGCGCCCTGCAACTGGGGCGCTGCGGCTTGTGGGACTGGGATGTGGCGCATGGGCGCATCTTCCTGACGCTGTCGATGTGCGAGCTGCTGGGCCTGCAGATGAAGGGCGGTTACATGGATCTGGCCGATTTCCTGGTTCTGCAGCATCCGGAAGACACGCCCATCGACGAATTGCTGGAGCAACGCCTGCGCACGAAGCTGAACACCTTCGAACACGAGCTTCGCCTGCGCAATGAAATCACCGGATCCTACCTGTGGGTGAAGCTGCGCGGTGCGCTGCCGGAAGGGGCTGGCGAAAACATGCATCTTGTGGGCATTGCAGTGGACATTACCGAACAGAAGAAAGCGGCGGAGGCACGGCACAATGCCGAGCAGCAACTTGACCAGGCCATTGAATCCATCTCGGAGAGCTTTGCCCTGTGGGATGCCGAGAAACGCCTGGTAAAGTGCAACAGCAAGTTTCGTGAGTTCTATCAGCTTGACAAGGAAATCTGCCAGCCGGGGCGGCGCTATACCGACATCATGCAACAGGCGCGCAGCAAGGGACGCAGGCATGCCTTCCGCCACGCTCTGGATGGTGTGCACGGCAAGGAAACGGTGCTGGAGCTGGAGCTGGACGATGGCCGCTGGCTGCAGATCAGCGAGCAGCAGACGGCCAGTGGTGGGCATGTGTCGGTGGGTACGGACATCACCGAACTGAAGCGCAAGCAACTGGAGCTTGAAACCTCACGCCGCGAGCTGGAGGAAACGGTGCAGGCGCTGGAGCACTCGCAGCAGGAGATCGAATTCAAGAACCAGCGCCTGAGGCAGATGGCGCGCAACTACCAGAAGGAAAAGGAACGGGCGGAACGGGCGCTGCGGGTGAAGTCGCAAATCCTGGCCAATGTCAGCCACGAACTGAATACGCCATTGAACCATGTCATCGGCTATGCCGACGTGATGCGTCAGCAGGCACTGGGGCCGCTGGATGACAAATATCTGGAATATGCCGCCGGCATTCATCGGGCTGGGGAGGAAATCCACCGCAAGATCATGGATATCATGGCTTTCTCCGAATTGAGCACGGAGAAGCTGCGCTTCGGGGCGGAGCCGGCAAACATCGGCGAGCTGGCGCTGGAAGTGGCGGAGAAGTTCATGCCACAGGCCGAGGACAAGGGGCTGGAGCTGGTGGTGCGCACGGCCAACGATGTGCATGCAAGGGTGGACGCGGCGCGGCTGGCGCAGGCCCTGGAGCAACTGCTGTCGAATGCGGTGCGCTTCACCGAACAGGGGGAGGTGCACGTGCGGGCAGAAATGCTGAAAGGTGATGCGCTGCTGCTGGAGGTGCGCGATACCGGCGCTGGCATGCCGCAGGAGATGCTGGAGCACATCGGCGAGCCGTTCCAGCGGGCAGGCCACGCCTACAACGCACACAAGGGTGGTTCCGGCATCGGCCTGGCCATTGTCAAGGCAGTGGCGGAGATGCACGGTGGGCGGCTGGAAATCGACAGCGCCGAAGGCCATGGCACATGCGTCCGCATCATCATTCCACGGATGGGAACACAAATTGCCGCAGAGCATGCGCCGGGGGAAGAGGCAAGCGTCGCCCCCGCAAACAAGGCCGCCATATAGGGCAGGACTCAATACCCGAGTACTGCCCCCTGCGGCGCAATGGCCGCAGGGGTGGTGGCGCAAGGCACGGAGCCATTACACAGCTCTCATTTTGCAGCGGCGCGGGCGTGGCCTATATTCATTCATGAACAAACTGCTACAGGGCTTTTTACGGAGTTTTCCCGCGAGGAACTGCAAACCATGCACATACTGGTGATCGAAGACGACCGCGAGGCGGCCAACTGGTTATTGAAGGGCCTGCGCGAGGCCGGGCACGTGGCGGATCTCGCCACCAACGGGCCGGAGGGCTTGCAGATGGCGCGGGATGGCGACTACGACGTGCTGATCGTGGACCGGATGCTGCCGGGCATGGACGGGCTTTCCATCGTGCGATCGCTGCGCGAGGAAGGAGATCAGACCCCTGCCCTGTTCCTCTCCGCGCTGGGCGAGGTGGAAGACAAGGTGGAGGGCCTGCGCGCCGGTGGCGACGACTATCTGGCCAAGCCCTACTCGTTCTCCGAGCTGCTGGCTCGGGTGGAGGTGCTGGGCCGGCGCAAGACGGCAGAGCCGGTACAGACGCGGCTGCGCGTGGGCGACATGGAGATGGATCTGCTGAAGCGCCGGGTTACGCGGGCGGGGCAGGAAATCCTGCTGCAACCGCGCGAGTTCAAATTGCTGGAATACCTGATGCGCAACGCCGGCAACGTGGTTACCCGCACGATGCTGCTGGAGAACGTGTGGAACTACCACTTCGACCCGCAGACCAATGTCATCGACGTGCACATCTCGCGCCTGCGCGGCAAGATCGACAAGGGTTTCGACAAGCCCATGCTGCACACCGTGCGCGGTAGCGGCTATGTGCTGAAGGCGGACTGAACGCATGGCGCCGGCGGCGGACAGCACAACACATTCCACGCCGGCGGAGACGGGTGGCAAGTCATCCGGCACCGGGAAGAATGCCGACACATCGCAGGCCGGCTATGCCGCCGAAACCGTCACGGGGCGTGGGCCACACACACAACGCCGCGGCATCTGGCGGGTGGTGCGCACTTCCACCTTTCGGCTGGTGGCCATCTATCTGCTGGTTTTCGCCGTGTCGGTGGCCGCCGTGCTGGCTTATACCTGGTGGCAGGCGCAGCGGCTGCTGCAGGCGCAGATAGAACAGACCATCGCCGCGGATGTGCGCGGCATCGCGGAGCAATACGCCATCAACGGCCCCGGTGGCGTGGTGGCGGTGCTGCGGCGGCGCACGCAGCAGGGGGTGCCGGGCGGGCTGTATCTGCTTTCCGGGCCGGACGGCAAGGTGCTGGCCGGCAATCTGCCGCAACTGCCGGAAGAGCTGCAAAAGCGTGAGCGCTCCGGCTGGGTGGATTTCACCATTTCCGTCATCACGCCTTCCGGCCCGCGCGAGCGGCATGTGCGGGCCTATTACATCCATCTGGCCGAAGGACTGCATATCGTCATCGGGCGGGATATCGAGCACCTGTTCCAGTTCCGCCGTGTCATCCGCAATGTGCTGTTGTGGACGCTGGGCCTGACGACATTGCTGGGCATTGGTGGCGGGTTGTTGCTGTCGCGCAATTTCCTGCGGCGCATCGACGGGATCACGGCCAGTGTGCGGGCTATCCGCGCCGGACGGCTGGCGCGGCGGGTGCCGGTGGAGGGTTCCGGCGACGAGCTTGACCGGCTGGCCGAGGCGCTGAACGACATGCTCGATCAGATCGAGCGGCTGATGCAGGGCATGCGGGAGGTTTCCTCGAACATCGCGCACGACCTGAAAACGCCGCTGACGCGGCTGAAGGCACAGACCGAAAACGCCCTGCGCGCCGGTGGCGAGGAGCAGCGGCGCGAGGCGCTGGCCTCGACCATTGCCCAGGCCGACGAGCTGTTGCGCACGTTCAACTCGCTGCTGCTGATCGCGCGGGCGGAAGCCGGGCAGGCGCGGGCCGGATTCTCGGAAGTGGACGTGGCGGAAGTAGCGCGCGAGGTGGCGGAGCTTTACGAGCCCATCGTGGAAGACATGGGTGGAGAATTCGCGCTGCATGCGCCACGGCGGGCGCTGGTGCTGGGTGATCGGCAACTGATCGCCCAGGCGCTGGTGAACCTGTTGGAGAACGCCATGAAATATGGCGTGCCGAAGGAGGGAGCGCTGCGCTTGTCGGTGGAGGTGCGGACGGGGCGGGAACACGTGGACATCATCGTGTCGGACAACGGGCCGGGCATTCCGGAGGAGATGCGCGAGAAGGTGAAGGAACGCTTCGTGCGGCTGGACAAGGCGCGCTCCGCGCCCGGCTCCGGGCTGGGGCTGTCGCTGGTGGCGTCCATCGCCCGGCTGCATGATGGCGAGCTGCGGCTTGAGGACAACGCGCCCGGCCTGCGCGCGGTGTTGCGGCTGCCGGTGCGGCGGGATGCGGGCAAGGCTGGTCAGAGCAAGGGCGATAGGGGCGGCGGGATTGACACAAGCGGCGAGGCGCGTGCTTGACAGCCCGGCCCATGCCGCGCACAACGCTGCGCATCGGAAACGGACATGCCCGGCAGCAGGAGCCCTCTCAACATGAACGACAACGAAAACCCCAACCCCAACGCGCCGAAACGGCCCTATCAACTGGATGATGCACGGCTGCGGCGGCTGTGGGAGATTGTGCGCGATCATTCGCTGATGCTGGGCGACTTCACCCTGACATCCGGGCGCAGGAGCAATTATCTGTTTCAACTGCGCCCGACGACCATGCACCCGGAGGGCGCGGCGATCATCGGCGAGCTGATCGTGGAATTCATGCAGAAGAAAGACCTGTGGGCCATCGGCGGGCTGGAGATGGGGGCGGTGCCCATTGTCGCGGCGGTGGCGGTGCGCAGCAACGACATGGGCTGGCCGGTGAATGCCTTCTTCATGCGCAAGAAGGCCAAGGAGCACGGCGCGAAGCAGTTGTTTGACGGCTGGCTGCCGCCGGTGCATGAGGAAGAGCCGGAGAAGGTGCTGATCATCGACGATGTAACCACCACCGCCGGATCGCTGCTGCAAACCGTGCACAAGGTGCGCGAGATGGGCTACGTGGTGGATACGGCGCTGTCGGTGGTGGATCGCGAGGAGGGCGCGGCGGAAAACCTGGCGGAGGAGGGCATTACCCTGCACGCGCTGCTGGTGAAGAGCGATTTCGCCGACCTTCTGAAGGAATGACGGGCGACCTTCAATACCACTTGTTCGCGCATTGCCATACTATGCCTTGCGTAGTATGTTCATGACATGATCCAGTCATGGCGCAACACGGCCAGCTGCAAGGTTTGGGAGGGTGAGCATCCCAATCGTTTTCGTGGTCTGGATTTCGACAAGGCCATCGACTTGCTGTTGGCATTGAATGTCGCCAAATCATTGAACGACCTGTCGCCTCTGAAAAGTGTTGGTCTGCACAAGTTGAAAGGCGACAGGAAGCATCAATGGGCCATGACCGTCAATGGACGTTGGCGCATCTGTTTCGAGTTCCGTGACGGCAATGCGTTCAATGTCGAGATCGTTGATTATCACAGGGGATGAGCATCATGTCGCCTGCCGTGCATCCCGGACGTTTCCTGAAGCGTGAGCTGGAAGCCAGAAAGCTCAGCGCCAACCGGCTGGCGCTGGATATTGGCGTGCCCTCGGGGCGGATCACGGATATTCTCAATGGCCGCCGCTCCATCAGCCCTGATACGGCACTGCGGCTGGGGTTGTATTTCGGCAATTCGCCACAATTCTGGCTGGATTTGCAAAGTCAATATGACCTGGCGCTGGTGCAGCGGGAAAAGGGCGAGGAAATCGCCCGGCGCGTGCG
>JAJRRZ010000030.1 GCA_024279045.1 Alphaproteobacteria bacterium | reverse complement strand
GTGAAATACGCTATTGTCGTGGCGCATGGCATTGATCTCCGCTGTGTGTCCCAAACTGCCGGAAACGTTTGAAACACAGTAGAATCAATGCCATGCACATTGTCCAGAAAATTAAACCGGACAGCAGTGGGGTCAAGCCGGACATGACGCGAAACGGAGACATTGCCACACACATGCAACGTCCACTGATACCTGATGTGATTGTCCTGATTCATTCCAACATCGCCTCGACAATCACCACCGCCAGCGCATAGCGCTTTTCATCAGACAGGGTTACATGCAAGCGCGCGACATGACCGGCGCCCAACAGCGCTTTCAGCCGCGCAGCCGCGCCACCATGCAGCAGCAGCCTGGGCGCACCCAGATCATCGTTGATCACCTCGATCTCGTGCCATTGCACGCCATGGCGAAAGCCACAGCCCAGTGCCTTTGCCGCCGCCTCCTTCGCAGCGAATCGCTTGGCCAGTGTCGCTGCCTTTGCCACTGCGCCGCGTTGCTCGGCCAGCGCCCGTTCGCGCGTGGTGAACACACGTTGCTCGAAGCGCGCGCCATGGCGCTTCAGCAGCGCGGCAATGCGTGCGATTTCCACAATGTCGCTGCCCAGGCCGATGATCATGCCGCCAAAACACCGCTTGCTTGCGCTGCCGTTTGCCTCGTTTGCCTTGTATGCGCCCGTCATTCGGGCCATGTATGCACCAGCGAGAGCATTCATGACAGGAAAAATCCATTGACGAAACACAAGAAGAAAAAGACCACCTCGCCACGCAAGAAAACACCCCTCTCGGCGCGTCGCCCCGGCCAGCCGCCGAGCGAGGCGGAAATCCTCGACTATATCCGCAGCGCGGAACACAAGGTCGGCAAGCGCGAGATCGCGCGGGCCTTCGGTCTGAAGGGCGAGGCGCGCATCGCCCTGAAGGAACGGCTGCGCGACATGGCCGAGCGCGGCCTGCTGGACAGGCGCCAGAAGAGCTTCGCCGTGGCCGGCGAGCTGCCGAAGGTGGCGGTGCTGGATGTCATCGGCCCTGATGACGAGGGCGAGTTGATTGCCCGGCCTTCCGTATGGGACGAAGAGGTGCAAGGCCCGGCGCCAAAGGTGCTGCTGCTGGATGGTGACGCTGCGGCGCGCAAGGGCCGCGTTGGCGACAAGTTGCCGGGTCCTGGTGATCGGGTGCTGGCGCGCATTCGTCCGGCGGATGATGATGTGCCCTACCCTTACGTGGCGCGGGTGATCAGGCGCATCGACCACGCGGCGGACGAGATCCTCGGCGTGTTGCGGCGCAACCCGGATGGTGGCGGCTGGCTGGAGCCGGTTGAAAAACGTGGCCGTGCGCGGCCCATCATCGTCAAGCCCGGCGATGGCGGCGATGCCGAAGAAGGCGAACTGGTGCGCGCGGAGGTGCGCAAGGACCGCCGCCGCGGGCTGATGTGGGCGCGGGTGGTGGAGCGTCTGGGCGATGTGGACGATCAGCGCAACATCTCGCTGATTGCCATTCACGAACAGGGCATCCGCACGGAATTCCCTGATGATGTGCTGCGCGAGACCGACGAGCTTGGCCCCTTCGACATGGAGGGCCGCGAGGATATCCGCGAGCTGCCGCTGGTTACCATCGATCCACCGGATGCACGTGATCATGACGATGCGGTCTTCGCCCGGCCCGACGACGACCCGGCCAACGAGGGCGGCTTTCAGTTGATTGTCGCCATTGCCGACGTGGCGGCCTACGTGCGGCCCGGCTCGGCGCTGGACGAGGAAGCCCGGCTGCGCGGCAATTCCACCTACTTCCCCGACCGCGTGGTGCCGATGCTGCCCGAGCGCATATCCAACGATCTGTGCAGCCTGCGCGCCGGAGAGGATCGCCCCGCACTTGCCTGTTTCATGACCTTCGACCGGCATGGCCGCAAGCTGAAGCATCGCTTCGCCCGTGTCATCATGCGCTCTGCCGCCTTCCTTTCCTACGAACAGGCGCAGGCCGCCATCGACGGCTATGCCGACGAGGTTACCGAGCCGCTGCTTGAGCCGGTGCTGAAGCCCCTGTGGGCGGCCTACGCGGCGCTGATGGAAGCGCGTGCGAAACGCCAGCCGCTGGAGCTGGACGTGCCGGAGCGCAAGCTGATCCTCGATGCCACGGGGCTGATCGAGCGCGTGGTTTCGCCGGTGCGGCTGGATGCGCACAAGCTCATCGAGGAGATGATGATCCAAGCCAACGTGTGCGCGGCGGAAACGCTGGAAGCGCGGCAGACGCCGCTGATCTACCGCGTGCATGATGCCCCGGCGCCGGAAAAGATCATTGCCCTGCAGCAGTTCCTGAAGACCCTGGGGTTGTCCGCGCCGCTGGGCCAGCGACCGAAGCCGATGCACTTCAACCGCATCCTGCAACAGGTGAAGGGCACGGAATTCGAGCACGTGGTCAACGAGGTGGTGCTGCGCAGCCAGAGCCAGGCTATCTACGACACGGAGAACATCGGCCATTTCGGACTGAATCTCGCGCGCTATGCGCATTTCACCTCGCCGATCCGCCGCTATGCCGACCTCATCGTGCATCGCGGGCTGATCAAGGCGCTGAAGCTGGGCGATGCGCGGCGCGACGGTCTGTCGGCGGAGGACATCGAGAAAATGCACGAGACGGCGGAGCTGATTTCCGCCGCCGAGCGCCGCTCCATGGCAGCGGAACGCGACACCGTGGCGCGCATGATGGCGGCGCACATGGCCGAGCGTATCGGCGCGACTTTCCCTGCGCGCATCTCCGGGGTTACGCGCGCCGGGCTGTTCGTCGCGTTGCTGGAAAATGGCGCGGACGGCTTCGTGCCCATGCGCTCGCTGGGCGATGATTTCTATGTGCACGACGAACGCCGCTTCGCGCTTGTTGGTCGGCGCACCGGCACGGTCTATCAACTGGGCGATGCGGTGGAGGTGAAGCTGCTGGAGGCCGCGCCGATGGCCGGGGGCCTGCGCTTCGAGATTGTCTCCGGCGGCAAGCGCCGCGCTACATCCCTGACCCTGCATGGCAAGGCGAACGCGTCCGGCAAGACGGCTCGAACCGCGGCGAAGCCACGCAAGAGGCGCGCAAGGAATGACAAGAGCGGCAAAGCCGAACGCGAGCCCGCAAGAGGGCGGCGGCGTGGTTGACTTCCCTGCCCTGCCACCGTATCCCCTGCCGCGTATCAGGCAGCGTTCCGTTTCGGGAACTGCGGAAGCCATCGCCAACGGGGCCGACCCACACCGGGGGCCTGCCAGCGGCGAGCTGCCACAGATCCGCGCCGGGGCATTCCATGCCGGATGCCGGCGCACGCCGAGCGGATCCTGCCTTGTGGATCATGGCACACCGCAAGGAGGATCATCCCTGTGAATACCTCATCCGAACCGAAAACCGGCCTGCTGGTCTGCGGACATGGCTCGCGCGATACTGGCGCGGTGCAAGAGTTTGCCCGGCTGGTGGACGACATCCGTGCCGCGGAGGGCGGGCGCTGGCCGGTGGCTCACGGCTACCTGGAATTCGCCCGCCCTATCATCCGCGAGGCGCTCGACGAACTGCGCGCGCAAGGCTGCGAGCGCATCTTGGCCGTGCCGGGATTGCTGTTCGCCGCCGGGCACGCGAAGAACGACATGCCCATGGTGCTGAAGCGCTACGCCGCGGAGCATGGCGTGGAAATCCATTACGCGCGCGAGCTGGGCATTGCCCCGGCGCTGCTGAAAGTGGCGGCGGAGCGTATCAAACAGGCTGAACAGGCGGCCAGCGGCCAGGCATCGCGCCATGACACCCTGCTGTTGGTGATTGGGCGCGGCGCATCCGATCCGGATGCCAACGCCAACGTCGCCAAGGTTACCCGCCTGCTGTGGGAGGGCATGGGCTTCAGCTATGCGCTGACAGGCTATTCCGGGGTTACCTTTCCGCTCACCGCGCCGGCGCTTGAGCATGCCGCGCGGCTGGGCTACCGGCGCGTGATCGTCTTTCCGTGGTTCCTGTTCACCGGTGTGCTGGTCAACCGCATATACGCTGCCGTGGATGCCGCGCGGGCCGCGCATCCGGACGTCGAATTCCTCAAGGCCGGGTATCTCGGCAATCACGAGTTGGTGGCGCAAACCTTCATCGAGCGGGCGCATGAGATCCTCCATGGCGAAACGGCCATGAACTGCGCGCTGTGCAAGTATCGCGAACAGATCCTCGGCTTCGAGCACCAGGTGGGCGAGCCGCAGATGAGCCATCATCACCACGTGGAAGGCATTGGCCACGGACAGGATCATGATCAGGGGCATGATCACCACGCTCACACGCGCGCACATGGTCATGGCCATGGACATGACCATGCGCACGGCCACGACCATCACCACCACCACGCTCCCTACCCCCATGCCGATCATCCGCTGGGGCCGAGGACGCTGAAGGACTCATGAGCAGTGCAACGGAAAATGGCGGCGGCTGGCTGCGCGACCCGGCGGCGATCTATGCGCGCTCGTTCGAGATCATCGCCCGCGAGGCCGACTTCGCGCACCTGCCGCCGCAAACCCACCACATCGCCGCGCGGGTGATTCATGCCTGTGGCCTGCCGCAACTGGCGGCGGATCTGCGAATCTCGCCGGGGCTGCAACAGGCCGCACAAACCAGCCTGCGGCAAGGTTGCGATGTTTTCGTGGACACGGAAATGACGCGCGCGGGCATCATGCAGCGCCTTCTGCCCGCCACCGTGCGCCTGCGCTGCCTGCTGCGCGAGGAGGAAACGCGCCAGATGGCCGAGCGGCGGCAAACAACCCTCACGGCGGCAGTGGTGGAGCGCTGGACATTTCTACCTGGGCGTGCAATATGCGTCATCGGCAATGCGCCGACAGCCTTGTTCCGCCTGATGGAGCGCATGGCCGCAGGGGAATTGGAGCCCGTGGCGGTGCTGGCCTTTCCGGTAGGCTTCGTTGGCGCGGCAGAATCGAAACAGGCATTCAGGGAAATGATGCGGCAAGGGTGGGAAGGCGCCACCATGCTGGGCCGTGCCGGAGGTGCGGGCATGGCAGCGGCGGCGTTGAATGCCATCCTGCTGGCGGCGCACGCCGCCGAAAAGCCGCATGCGGGAACATGAGCAATGTCCAGCGAACCGACAGCACCTACGCATGAGCTGCCGCCGCTGCATGTCATCGGCATGGGCGCGGACGGCATGGACGGGCTGTCCGTCAACGCTACACGAGCGCTATTCAAGGCTGATGTGATCTACACTTCTTCACGGCTGGCGGCATTGCTGGCCGAGCCGCTGCAAGGCAAGGTGCGCCCCTGGCCGGTGCCGTTCGACGCCATGGTGGAGGATATCCGCACCAACCGCAAAAACGGGCGGCAGGTGGTGGTGCTGGCTACGGGAAATCCGTTTCATTATGGTATCGGCTCGGTGCTGGCGCAGCATTTTCCCCCGGCGGAAATGCGTGTGTGGCCCGCGCCCTCGGCCTTCGCGCTGGCGGCGGCGCGGCTGGGGTGGGCGCTGCAGGACGTACGCAAGCTCTCCCTGCACGGGCGCGATGCCAGGGCACTGGAGCCGCATCTGCTGCAACACAACCGCATTCTGCTGCTAACGGAACCGAATACATTGGGCGAGGTGGCGCGGCGGCTGCAACGGCGGCACCTGAACGGCAGCCGCGTGGTGGTGCTGGGCAATCTCGGCGGGCCGGATGAAAGGATTTACGAGCTGAGCGTGGAAGAAGCCCTTGCCTTCGACAATGCCGTCCTTACCATGCCGCATGTCATCGCCCTGGAGTGCCGCCACGAGGACGCGGTGCGCGACTTCCACGCCCTGGCTGCGTCGCATGCTCCGGGCCTGCCCGATGCCGCATTCGTCCACGACGGACAGATCACCAAGGCGCCCATCCGCGCCATTACCATCGCCGCGCTGCTGCCACGCCCGCGCACGCGGCTATGGGACATTGGCGCGGGCTGCGGCTCCATCGCCACGGAATGGCTGCTGATGGCCGGACACACGGCACACGCTGTAGCCATCGAGCGCGATGCCCGGCGTTGCCGCATGATCGAACACAACGCCGATGCCCTGGGCGCACCGAACCTGCGCATTGTGCAGGGGGCGGCACCCCAGGCACTCGATGGCCTGCCCCGGCCCGACGTGGTGTTCCTTGGCGGCGCGGTGGCCAGCGAAGAGGTGTTTGCCAGTGCATTCAATGCCCTGCCGCGCGGTGGCTGGCTGGTGGCCAACGCGGTGAGCCTGCAGGCGGAACAGGCGCTGCTGGCGCGCCATGCACAATATGGCGGGGAGTTGCTGCGCCTGTCGGTGGCGCAGGCGGCGCCGCTGGGCGGTGGCGCAGCCTTGCAGATGGTGGAGGCCGACGATACGTCTGAAATGGCCATGGCCGAGCAACGAGCCAGCCTCATCGGCAGCGGCGGCTACAGTGTCTTTCGCCCGTCGCTGCCCGTTACGCAATGGCGTGTGCGCAAGGGCTGATCTCTTTTCGCTCCTTTTCATTGCCCTTTTCCGCTTCCCGCAGCAAGCCGCCTTGCCCGTGCCGGCTGGCCTGTGGTTTAGAAGGCACGGCAACTGCATGGCAGAATCGACAAGCGAGCGGGTGGCATGGCGGCGATTTTGTATGGCGTGGGGCTGGGGCCCGGCGATCCGGAACTGATCACCCTGAAGGGCTGGCGGATCATCTCCATGTCGCCGGTCATTGCCTTTCCGCGTGGCGAATCGGGGCAGGCCCGCGCGCGCCAGATCGCCGCCCCCCTCATCCCCGACGACGTGCTGGAACTGCCGCTGGACATCCCCTTCACCGGCAATGTAGCAGCGCTGGAGGCGGCCTACGAGCAGGCGGCGGAGGACATTGCCGGACATCTGCGGGCCGGGCGCGATGTTGCGTTCCTCTGCCTGGGCGATCCGCTGCTGTATGGCAGCTTCGGCAAGCTGGCGGCGCAGCTGAACGGGCATTTCGAGGTGCGCGCGGTGCCCGGCGTGAATGCCGCGCAGGCCGCCGCAGCACGGCTGGGGACAGTGTTGGCACAAGGCGCACAGCCGCTGAAGCTGCTGCCCGCCACCATGGACGACGATGCCCTGCTGGCCGAATGCTTCAACCGCCATGCCACGCTGGCCATCCTGAAAGCAGGGCACCACCTGCAGCGGGTACATGACATTTTGCAACAGGCCGGGCGGGCAGCGCAGGCGGTGGTGGTGCAGGAGCTGGGCAACGGGGCGGAGCGCATCCTGCCGCTGGCGGAGGCAGTGGCGAAGGAGAACGCCAGCTATTTCTCGCTGGTGCTGGCCTGGCCGCAGGGGGCTGGCGCAGCATGAAGACACAGTGCAAGTCCCCCTCACCACTGGTGCTGACACTGCACGATCATGCCGCCGGGCTGGCCCGGCGCATCGCCGCGGCCATTGACGGGCAGGCCATCATCACATCACCACACCCGGCACAGGCCATACGCGATGCCTCCCTCGCCGGACAGCCTGTTATCGGCATCTGTGCCGCGGGCATCCTCGTGCGTGCGCTCAGCCCCCTGCTGACCGACAAACGCCACGAGCCGCCGGTGATTGCCGTCTCACCCGATGGCGCGCATGTGGTGCCGCTGCTGGGCGGGCACAATGGCGGCAATGCGCTGGCGCGGCGCATCGCACACATCACCGGAGGCACGGCAGCCATTACCACTGCATCGGACAACATTACCGGCCTGGCGCTGGATGAACCGCCAGCCGGCTGGGCGCTGGCCAATCCGGCGGATGCAAAAGCCTTCATCGCTGCACTGCTGAACGGTGCGACGGTGGCGTTGCACGATGAGACGGAACAGGCCACATGGCTGCGCACCAGCGCCCTGCCCTTCCGCGAAGGCTCCAGCGCGGCGGATACGGATACGGATGCATTGCGCATCACCTGCACCACGCGCGCCGTGGCGGGAGATCAGCGCCATCTGGTCTATCATCCGCGCCAGCTGCTGCTTGGGGTGGGCATGGCACGGCACGCCCCGGCGCAAGAAATCATCGACCTGGTGGAAACAACGCTAGCCGAAGCCAGGCTGAGCCGCCATGCGGTGGCGGCCATCGGCAGCATCGCCTGCAAGGCCGACGAAGAGGCGCTGAACGCCTTGGCGCATTGGCTCGATGCTCCGCTCAGGCTGTTCACCGCCGAACAACTGGCGCGCATGGAAGTGCCCAACCCCTCCGCCGTGGTGGCGGCGGAAGTGGGCACGCCCTCCGTGGCCGAGGCGGCGGCGCTGGCGCTGGGCGGCGACCAGGCCCGGCTGCTGGTGGAAAAGCGCAAGAGCGCCAACTGCACCGTGGCGATCGCCACCCTGCCGACGCCACTCTCTGATGCCGCCAGCTTGCCGGGCCGTGCCCGCGGGCGGCTTTTCGTGGTCGGCCTCGGTCCCGGCGATGCACGTCTGCGCACCACGCAGGCGCGCGAGGCGCTGCTGCGCGCCACGGACTGGGTGGGGTATGGCCTGTATCTCGACCTCGCCGCCGATCTGGCGCAGGGCAAGCGCCTGCATGCCTTCGACCTCGGCGCGGAGGAAGATCGCGTGCGCCATGCCATCCGGCTGGCCGCGCAGGGCCGCAACGTCGCCCTGCTGTGCTCCGGCGATGCCGCCATCTATGCCATGGCTTCCCTCGTCTTCGAGCTGCTGGAGCGCGATACGGAAACGTGGAGCGACTTCGAGCGCCGCATCGCCGTGGAGGTGATCCCCGGCATCACAGCGTTGCAGGCGGCCTCCGCGGCGGCGGGCGCGCTCATCGGCCATGATTTCTGCGCCATCTCGCTGTCCGACTTGATGACGCCGTGGGAGGTCATCCGTCAGCGCATCGCGGCGGTGGCGCAAGGGGATTTCGTCATTGCCTTCTACAACCCGCGCAGCCGGCGGCGCACGCATCAACTGGCCGAGGCGTTCGACATCCTGTGCGCCCACCGCCCCGCCTGCACGCCGGTGCTGTTCGCCGCGCAGGTGGGTCGGCCCGAAGAGCGGCTGCACATCACCACCCTGGCCGAGGCCCGCGCGGAAAATGCCGACATGCTCAGCATCGTGCTGGTGGGCAATAGCGAAAGCCGCATAATGGAAGCTAACGGAGTGCCGAGGCTCTACACGCCACGCGGCTATGGCCTTCATGGCAAGAACGAGAGGGAAAAAGGCGCATGACGGTCTATTTCATCGGCGCCGGGCCGGGCGCGGCGGATCTCTTGACCATCCGCGCCGCCAACATCATCAGCCGCTGCCCGCTGTGCCTTTATGCCGGCTCGCTGGTGCCCGAAGGCGTGCTGGCCCACTGCCCCGCCGATGCCCGCATCATCGATACCGCCAGCCTGACGCTGGAAGAGATCATCACCGAAATCACCCAGGCCCATGAGGCGGGGCTGGACGTGGCGCGCATTCATTCCGGCGATCCCTCCATCTACGGGGCGATTGCCGAGCAGATGCACGCTCTGGATTCACTGGGCATCGACTACGAGATCATCCCCGGTGTGCCGGCCTTTGCCGCTGCCGCCGCCGCGCTGCGAACGGAGCTGACCGCACCGGAGGTCTCGCAGAGCATCATCCTTACCCGTCTTTCCGGCAAGGCCACGCCGGTGCCCGCACCGGAGCGGCTGGAGGAACTGGCCAGAAGCCGCGCCACGCTGGTGCTGCATCTCTCCATCCGCCGCCTGCGCGAGGTGGCGCGCATCTGCACGCCACATTACGGCGCGGAATGTCCGCTGGCGGTGGTCTATCGCGCAAGCTGGCCGGACGAGCGCATCATCACCGGCACCCTGGGCAGCATCGAGGAAGTGTTACAACAGGTGCGCTCGGCCAGAATCACCCGCACCGCGCTGATCATCATCGGCCATGTGCTGACGGCGAGGAAAGCGGGCAAGACCCGCTCCGGCCTGTATGACCCCGCCCATCCCCACCTGCTGAGGCCAGTAAAGAAGTAGACTCAGGTTTCTGAAATTTTTTCCTCGAGCAGCTTCACGAGGCTTGATGTATCCAGCCGCCCGTCGCCGCGCTGTTGCAGTTGCGTATAGAACTGATCGACCAGCGCGGTAACGGGCAATGATGCACCGGCGCGGCGCGCTTCATCCAGACAGATGCCGAGATCCTTGCGCATCCAGTCCACGGCGAAGCCGAAGTCGAACTCGCCGCGCGCCATGGTGTGCCCGCGGTTGTCCATCTGCCAGCTCTGTGCCGCGCCCTTGGAGATCACATCGAGCACCGCATCCACGTCCATGCCGTTGCGCAGGGCGAAGTGAATGCCTTCCGCCAGCCCCTGCAGCAGCCCGGCGATGCAGATCTGGTTGACCATCTTGGTGCGCTGGCCGGAGCCCGCCGGGCCCATCAGCCGCACCTGTTTCGCATAAGCGCGCATCAGCGGCTCGGCGCGGGCATAGGGCTCCTCCTCGCCGCCGCACATGATGGTGAGCTGGCCATTCTCTGCCCCCTGCTGTCCGCCTGAGACCGGCGCGTCGATGAAATGCAGGCCACGCGAGCGCGCCTCGGCATGCATCTCTTCCGCCAGCGCGGCGGAGGTAGTGGTGTGATCGACGAATACCGCCCCTTCGGCCATGGTGACGAATGCCCCTTGCGCACCCGTGGCCACCTGCCGCACGTCATCATCAGCGCCGACACAGGCGAACACGCATTCGGCCCCCGCTGCCGCCTCGGCGGGGGTGGCGGCCAAGCGCCCGCCATGGCGCGCAACCCATGCCTCGGCCTTTGCGCCGGTGCGGTTGAACACCACCACCTCGTGCCCAGCGCGGGCCAGATGCCCGGCCATGGGAAATCCCATCACGCCCAGCCCGATGAACGCCACCCTTGCCATGAATCCGTTCCTCCCGGTGAAAACCCTTGCAAAGCCACCTCTGTCTGCTTGAGTGGCGCAATGGCCCCGTTATAATCCGGACGGTCGCGATTCCGCCAGTGGCGGCGCGCTGGCTCGAAACGAAAAATGACAGGCCGAGAGGGGCGTGCGTTGAGCATCGAACGGCAGCATTTCCCGCAGTTCTTCATCACCGCGGAGGGCGAATGCCCCTACCTGCCCGGCAGGCGCGAGCGCAAGGTATTCACTCACCTGGTAGGGCTTGAGGCAGCGGAGCTGAACGATGTGCTTACCCGCACCGGCTTCAGGCGCTCGCAGAACATCGCCTATCGCCCGGCGTGCGAAGGTTGCACCTCATGCATTTCGGTGCGGGTGCCGGTGCGGCTGTTCAGGCCCAGCCGCACACAGCGGCGCATCATCCGCCGCAATGCCGACCTGCTGGCCGAAGAACAGCCCGCGCGCATCGATGTGGAGATGTATCATCTGTTCAGGCGCTACATCACCTCGCGCCATGGCGATGGTTCCATGGCTGGCATGAGTGTGATGGACTTCTCCGCCATGGTGGAGGAAACGTTCGTCGATTCACGGCTGATCACCTACCGCCGCCGTATCGACACCGATGAAGGCCCGGCGGAGGAACTGCTGGCCTGCTGCCTGACCGACGTGCACGACGATGGGCTGTCGATGGTCTATTCATTCTATCATCCCGATCTGCCGCGCCGCTCGCTGGGCAGCTACATGATCCTGGAGCATATCCTGCGCGCCAGCCGCGCGGGGCTGGATTACGTCTATCTTGGCTACTGGGTGCCCGGCTCGCGCAAGATGGGCTACAAGCAAAACTTTCTGCCGCAAGAACGGCTGATTGATGACAAGTGGCTGCTGGTGGATCGCGAGGACGCACTGCCGCGCACGGGCTGATGCCTGCAGCGGCATGGCAATAATGCCCTTGCCGGGGAGGACTGGACAGCATGGACATCGGGATGGCGCATGCCTTCTGGCTCATCCTCGGCTATCTGAGTGGTTCCATTCCCTTTGGCCTGCTGCTGGCCAGGCTGGCGGGGCTGGGAGATGTACGGCGCATCGGTTCGGGCAACATCGGTGCGACGAACGTGTTGCGCACCGGCTCGAAGAAACTCGCCGCGCTGACCCTGCTGCTGGATGCGCTGAAGGGCTATCTGCCGGTGGCGCTGGCAGGCTGGCTCATCGGCCCCAATTACGGCGTTGCCCCGGCACAAGCCGCTGCACTGGCCGGGGCCGGAGCGTTCCTGGGGCACGTGTTTCCCGTGTGGCTGAAGTTTCGCGGCGGCAAGGGCGTGGCCACGTTCATCGGCGTGCTGTTCGGCCTGCACTGGGGGTTGGGCCTGGCCTTCATCGGCATCTGGCTGTTGGTGGCCGTGCTGTTTCGCATTTCCTCGCTGTCGGCGCTGGTGGCCGCCGCGGCCATGCCGCTGATTACGCCGCTGCTGGCGGATAACGCGACAACGAGCACGGTCGTCATCCTGCTGGCCATTGCCATTTTTCTGACCCACCATGCCAATATCCGCCGCCTCATCGCCGGAGAGGAGCCGAAAATTGGCAGGAGTGGCAATGGTGGGAGGGGCGATGGCGGGAATGCCAATGCTGATGCGGGGGGCACAAGCGGCGCATGAATGGCTGGCCGGCACAGTTGCTTGATGACACGCAACGGCTGGACTGGCTGCGGCTGTGGCGCTCGGAAAATGTCGGCCCTGTCCTGTTCTATCAGCTCATCGACCGTTTTGGCTCCGCTGCCACGGCGCTGGAGGCCCTGCCCGAACTGGCCCGCTCCGGCGGGCGCAAAAAACCAGTACGCCTGTGCACGGAAGCACAGGCAGCAGAGGAGCTGGAACGCCTTCAGCGGCTGGGTGCAAGGCTTCTGGCACGGGGCGAAACAGGCTATCCGCCGCTGCTGGCATACAGCGCCGCGCCGCCGCCCCTGCTGGCCTTGCGCGGCGATCTGACGGCAGGGCAGCAGCCGCTGGTGGCCATTGTCGGGGCGCGCAATGCCTCCGTTGGCGGACGCACCATTGCACGCAGCACGGCGGCGGCGCTGGCAGCGGAAGGTTACGGCGTGGTCTCCGGACTGGCACGCGGCATCGATGCGGCGGCGCACGAGGGCGCACTGGCCGCGCGTGGCGGCCAGCAGCAGGCAGCGGGCACGGTGGCGGTACTGGCCTGCGGCATCGACGTGCCCTACCCGCGTGAACACGCCGGGCTGATGGAACGCATCACGGCAGAAGGTGGGCTGTTGATATCCGAAATGCCGCCGGGCACGGGGCCGAAACGCGAGCTGTTTCCGCGCCGCAACCGGCTGGTGGCGGGCATGAGCCTGGGCGTGGTGGTGGTGGAGGCGGCGCGGCGCTCCGGATCGCTCATCACCGCACGGCTGGCAGCGGAAGAAGGGCGTGAGGTAATGGCCGTGCCCGGCTCGCCACTGGAGCCGCGTGCAGCGGGTTGCAATCACCTGTTGCGCGAGGGAGCGGTGCTGGTGCGCCATGCCGATGACGTGGCGCAGGTGCTCTCGCGCGAGGCGGCGCAACTCAAAATGGCGCTACGCGAACCACCGCCAAGGATACCCTCCGGCAATGCGGAAGTGGTTGACGAGCTCCCAGCGCCAACGGCGCCTCCCCCTGCTCCGCACGCTGCACCCACCACGGCGAGCTCGGCACCTGCCGCGGCAACCGTGCAGCCGCCTGCCTCGCTGCGGCAACGGCTGCTGGCGCTGCTGAGCGCATCACCGGTGCATCAGGACGAGCTGTTGCGCGTGGCGGATGCCGACCCGGCAGACGTGCTGGCAGCGCTGATGGAACTGGAGCTGGCTGGAGAAATCATGCGTACGGCTGATGGGCAACTGACCCGTGCGTGATTTTGCCCGGCATCGGCAGACCATCCATCGCCGATCGTGAAGTGCCGGACTCCCAAGTCTGATCGTGCATGTTCGATATTGCAGCTCCGGGTGCGCGCAGCATGCGTGCGCGTTCAGGGAAACAGCGGCAACTGGCGCAGCGCGGTGGTTTCCTCGAAACCGAACATCAGGTTGAAGTTCTGCACCGCCTGCCCGGAAGAGCCTTTCACCAGATTGTCGATGGCGGCGATGACAATGGCCCGGCCCGCGATGCGATCCTCACGCACGGCCAGGATGCAGTCGTTCGAGCCGCGCACATGCTGCGTGGCCGGCAGCAGCCCCTCCGGCGCAAAGCGGATGAACGACTCGTCGGCATAGGCCTCGCGCAGCGCCTGCTCCAGGTCGGCGGCTTGCGCTCCAGGGGCCAACTTCACGTGCGCGGTGATCAGCTCACCACGGCTCATGGGCACCAAATGCGGGGTGAAATTCACCCGCACCTCTGCCGCATCACGCCCGGCGGCGCGGGCCAGCTCCTGCTCGATTTCCGGCATGTGGCGATGCGCACCCACGGCATAGGGCGAAAGCCCCTCACCCGCTTCGCAAAACAGGGTGTTGAGCTTCAGCCCGCGCCCGGCGCCGGACACACCGGATTTGGCATCGATGATCAGATCATCAAGCACTATCAGCCCGCGCTTCACCAGCGGCAGCAGCGCCAGCAGCGTGGCGGTGGGGTAGCAGCCTGGGCAGGCCACCAGCCGTGCACCGCGGATCTCCTCGCGATAGTGCTCGGACAGGCCATATACCGCCTCGGCCAGCAATTCGGGCGCATCGTGGCTGCGGCCATACCACTGCTCATAGGTTGCGGCATCGCGCAGGCGGAAGTCGGCGGAGATGTCAATGACACGCAACTCCGCATTGGCCTGCATGATCTCGCTGATCACGTCCTGCGCCGCGCCATGCGGCAGGCCGACGAACACCGCATCCACACCGGAGAAGTCCACCTCCTCGTTCTTCACCAGGCCGGGCAGATCCAGTCCAGCCAAGTGTGGCCATACCTGCGCGGCGGGCTTGCCGGCGTGGGTGTTGGCGGTCAGCGCCACAATCTCGGCATGCGGATGGCGCGCCAGCAGGCGAATGGCGTCCGCGCCGGTGTATCCCGATGCTCCGACGACCGAAACACGCACTTTTGCACTAGAGCTTTCAGGCATTTGCCATGCTTTCTTCATGTATCATGAAAAGTTCGGGATTGCCGCGCCATACCCTTGAGGGGCTCACTCCATCACCTTCTGCAGATTTTCGTCGATCTTCTCCAGAAAGCCGGTGGTGGTGAGCCATTTCTGCTCCGGGCCGACGAGAATGGCCAGATCCTTGGTCATGTGGCCAGACTCGATAGTGTCGATCACCACCCGCTCCAGTGTCTGGGCAAAATCGATGAGCTGCTGGTTGCCGTCCAGCTTGCCGCGGTGTGCCAGCCCGCGCGTCCAGGCGAAAATCGAGGCGGTGGAGTTGGTGGAAGTCTCCTTGCCTTCCTGATGCAGCCGGTAGTGGCGCGTAACCGTTCCGTGCGCGGCTTCCGCTTCCATGATCCTGCCATCGGGCGTGAGCAGTTGCGAAGTCATCAGCCCCAGCGATCCGAAGCCCTGCGCCACGGTATCGGACTGCACGTCGCCATCGTAGTTCTTGCAGGCCCAGACAAAACCACCCGACCACTTCAACGCGCAGGCCACCATGTCGTCGATGAGGCGGTGCTCGTAGGTCAGGCCGTGCTTGTCGAACTCCTCCTTGAACTCGTTTTCGTAGACCTCCTGGAAGATGTCCTTGAAGCGCCCGTCATAGGCCTTCAGGATGGTGTTCTTGGTGGACATGTAGAGCGGCCACTTGCGATCCAGCGCGAAGTTGAAGCAGGCGCGCGCGAAGTCGTAGATGGACTTGTCGGTGTTGAACATGCCCAGCGCCACACCGCCCTTGTCCTGCACCACGAAATCGTGGATCTCGCGCTCGATGACGGTGCCATCCTCGCCCTCGTAGACGATCTTCAGCTTGCCAGGCCCTTCCGGCACGCGGAAGTCCTGCGCCTTGTATTGATCGCCGTGGGCATGGCGGCCAATGACGATGGGCTTCGTCCAGCCCGGCACCAGGCGCGGGATGTTGGAGCAGACGATCGGCTCGCGGAACACCACGCCGCCGAGGATGTTGCGGATGGTGCCGTTGGGCGAGCGCCACATTTTCTTGAGATCGAATTCCTCCACCCGCGCCTCGTCCGGCGTGATGGTGGCACACTTGATGCCCACGCCATGTTCGCGGATGGCCAGTGCGGCATCGACGGTTACCTGATCGTCGGTGGCGTCGCGGTTCTCGATGGACAGGTCATAATATTTGATGGGCAGATCAAGGTAGGGCAGGATGAGCTTTTCCCTGATCATGTGCCAGATGATGCGGGCCATTTCGTCGCCGTCCAGCTCGACGACCGGGTTCTCTACCTTGATCTTGGTCATGGACTGCTCCTTGCGGATATGCGGATGAATGCTGCCATTGCTGCGGCTCATAGCGGAAAAATCACGGCGGGAAAAGGCAACGGGGGTGAAGCCGCGTCTTGCCGCTTTACCTGATGCCGAGCAAGACGCTATGCTGGACGCGGCACTTGGAGCGGCAGCATGCCAGGACAGCAGAACGGGGACAGCGAGGGCGCAATCATGAGCAGTGAACACGCGGGCGATTTCGATGTCATCGTCTCCGGCGCCGGGCCTGCCGGGCTGGCGGCTGCCGCGCTGTGCGCCGAACAGGGGCTGAAGACGGCCATCATCACCGGCCCCGCCGACCCGTTCGAGAAACGCCATGATGCGCGCACCATCGCCCTGATGCGCCCCTCCATCCGCCTGCTGGAGCACCTGGAGCTGTTTGCGCCGCTGAAG
>JAJRRZ010000029.1 GCA_024279045.1 Alphaproteobacteria bacterium | reverse complement strand
GGCGGCCAGCCCCGCCGGGCCGGAGCCGACGATGGCGACGCGCTTGCCGGTTTTCTTCTCCGGCGGCTGTGGCGTTACCCAGCCCTGCTGCCAGGCGTTGTCGGCAAGCTGGCATTCCACCGTCTTGATGGTTACGGGGATATCTTCCAGATACAGCGTGCAGGCAGCCTCGCACGGGGCAGGGCAGACACGGCCCGTGATTTCGGGGAAGTTGTTGGTGGAGTGCAGGTTGTCGATGGCGGTTTTCCAGTCGCCGCGGTAAGTCAGATCGTTCCAGTCGGGGATCTGGTTGTTGATGGGGCAGCCGTTGTGGCAATAGGGAATGCCGCAGTCCATGCAGCGTGCGGCTTGTTGCTTCAGCTCTTCATCGGGCAGGGGAATGACGAACTCTTTCCAGTGCCGGATGCGCTCGTCCACCGGTTCGTAGCCGCGATCGCGGCGGGGGATTTCCAGAAAACCCGTGATCTTGCCCATGACTGTTCGGTCCTGTCGTTATTGCATCGCGCACAGGCCGGAGCGCTCCGTGCCAGAGCGCCTGCGGCCAGCTTGCGGTGATGTCATTCCGCCGGCGTGGAAACGCCGATTTCCTTTTCCAGGTCGCCTTCCTTCGCCTGCATCTCGGCCAGCTCGCGCAGGGCGCGGCGGTATTCCACCGGCATGACCTTCACGAACTTCGGCAGGTAGGCTTCCCAGTTGTCGAGGATCTCCGCCGCACGCTTCGAGTTGGTGTAGCGGCGATGGTTCTCCAGCAGCACGCGCAGGCGCATGGCATCGTCGCGATCCATGTGGCGCATCACGTCCACCAGTCCGTGGCTTTCCATCTCGCCACTGCGGATGGAATCGGCAGCTGCCGCATCTTCCGCCGGGATCGGCTCCAGATCGACCATGGCCAGGTTGCAGCGGCGCTCGAAGTCGCCGTCTTCGTCCAGCACGTAGGCCACGCCGCCCGACATGCCAGCGGCGAAGTTGCGCCCCGTCGGGCCGATGACCACCACGCAGCCGCCGGTCATGTATTCGCAGCCATGATCGCCCACGCCTTCCACCACGGCGATGGCGCCGGAATTGCGCACCGCGAAGCGCTCGCCGGCCACGCCGCGGAAATAGCATTCGCCGGTAATGGCGCCGTAGAGCACCGTGTTGCCGACGATGATGCTTTCTTCCGGCACGATGCCCGATTCTTCCGGCGGGCGGACGATGAGGCGGCCACCGGAGAGGCCCTTGCCAACGTAGTCGTTGGCATCACCGACGAGATCCAGCGTTACGCCGCGCGCCACCCACGCGCCAAAGCTCTGTCCGGCGGTACCCTTCAGGGTGAAGTGGATGGTATCGTCCGGCAGGCCGGTATGGCCGTAGCGTTTGGCTACTTCACCGGAGAGCATGGCGCCGATGGTGCGGTCGGTGTTCTTCACCGCCAGCTCGGCGCGCACCGGCTCGCGGTTTTCCAGCGCCGGGGCGGCCAGCTCGATGAGCTTGCGGTCGAGGATGTCGTGAATGGGGTGGCTCTGCTCCTCGCAGTGGTAGATGGCCACGTCTTGCGGCACGTCGGGCTTTTCGAACAGGCGGGAGAAATCCAGCCCCTTGGCCTTCCAGTGCTCCAGCGCGGCCTCCTTGTCGAGGAAATCGGTCTGGCCGATCATTTCGTCGAAGGTGCGAAAGCCCATCTGCGCCATGTATTCGCGCACTTCCTCGGCGACGAAAAAGAAATAGTTGATCACGTGCTCCGGCGCACCCTTGAAGCGCTTGCGCAGTTCCTTGTTCTGCGTGGCGATGCCGACGGGGCAGGTGTTCAGGTGGCACTTGCGCATCATCAGGCAGCCGGCGGCAATCAGCGGCGCGGTGGCAAAACCGAATTCGTCCGCGCCGAGCAGCGCGCCGATGACCACATCGCGTCCGGTGCGCAGACCGCCGTCCACCTGCACGGCAATGCGTCCGCGCAGGCGGTTGCGCACCAGTGTCTGCTGGGTTTCGGCCAGGCCGATCTCCCAGGGGCTGCCGGCGTGCTTGATGGACGTCAGCGGTGAAGCACCGGTGCCGCCATCCCAGCCGGCGATGGTTACATGATCGGCGCGCGCCTTGGACACACCGGCGGCCACAGTGCCCACGCCGACTTCCGAAACCAGCTTCACGGAGATTTCGGCCTGCGGGTTGACGTTCTTCAGGTCATAGATGAGCTGCGCCAGATCCTCGATGGAATAGATGTCATGGTGCGGCGGTGGCGAGATGAGGCCAACGCCGGGGGTGGAGTGGCGTACCCTGGCGATGGTGGCGTCCACCTTGTGGCCGGGCAGCTGACCGCCCTCGCCGGGCTTGGCGCCCTGGGCCATCTTGATCTGGATGGAATCGGCGTTGACCAGATATTCGGTGGTAACGCCGAAGCGCCCGGAGGCCACCTGCTTGATGGCAGAGCGCATGGAATCGCCATTGGGCAGCGGCTTGAAGCGGTCTGGCTCCTCGCCGCCCTCGCCGGTGTTGGACTTGCCGCCGATGCGGTTCATGGCGATGGCCAGCGTGGTGTGCGCCTCGCGCGAGATGGAGCCGAAGGACATCGCCCCGGTGGCGAAGCGCTTCACGATGTTCTCCACCGGCTCGACCTCGTCCAGCGGCACCGGCTGGCGGCCCATCTCCTCCGCGCTCTTGATGCGGAACAGGCCGCGCAGGGTGTTGGCCTCGCGCCCGAGGCGGTTCACCTCCTCGGCGAAGGCGCGATATTTCTCGGGGATGTTGGCGCGCACCGCGTGCTGCATGTTGGCAATGGCGGAGGATGTCCACACGTGGCGCTCGCCGCGGATGCGCTGGTGATAATGTCCACCCACTTCCAGCATGTTCTTCAGCACCGGCGCATCGGAGAAGGCCAGCCGGTGGCGGCGGAAGGTCTCCTCGGCAATTTCGTCCAGGCCGACGCCCTCCACGGCGGTGTTGGTGCCGGCAAAGAATTCCTCCACGAATTCGGAGTTGAGGCCCACCGCATCGAAAATCTGCGCGCCGCAATAGGACTGCCAGGTGGAAATGCCCATCTTGGACATGACCTTCAGGATGCCCTTGTCGGCGGCCTTGATATAGCGGTGGACGGCCTCGTCCTCGCTGATGTCCTCGGCCAGATACAGGCGCATGTGCTCCAGCGTCTCGAAGGCCAGATAGGGGTTGATGGCCTCTGCGCCATAGCCGCCGAGGGTGCAGAAGTGATGCACCTCGCGTGCCTCGCCGGTTTCCACCACCAGGCCGACAGAGGTGCGCAGGCCGGCGCGGATGAGGTGATGATGCACGGCGGACGTGGCCAGCAGGGCAGGCAACGGAATGCGGTCAGGCCCAACCATGCGATCGGAGAGGATGATGATGTTGTAGCCTTGGCGCACCGCATCCTCGGCCTGCTGGCGCAGCCGGTCGATGGCATCGCGCATGAAGCCGGGCCCGCGCGTGGCATCGAAGGTGATGTCCAGCGTGATGGTGCGGAAATGATTGCCGGAAATCTCGCCGATGGCGCGGATCTTCTCCAGCGCCTTGTTGGAGATGATGGGCTGGGACACCTCCAGCCGCTTCAGCGCACCCTGTTCACCCAGCCCCAGCAGGTTGGGCCGCGGGCCGATGAAGGAAATCAGGCTCATCACCGACTCTTCGCGGATGGGGTCGATGGGCGGGTTGGTCACCTGCGCGAAGAGCTGGTGAAAATAGTCATACAGCAGGCGCGACTTGTCCGACAGCGCCGGAATGGGCGTGTCGGTGCCCATGGAGCCGATGGCCTCCTGGCCGGTATTGGCCATGGGCGCGATGAGCATGCGGATGTCTTCCTGCGTGTAGCCGAAGGCCTGCTGACGGTCGAGCAGCGAGACATTGGTGCGCGGCGGAGCGTCGGCCACGTCGGGCAGCTCCTTGAGCTTCATCTGTCCCTCGGCCAGCAGCCTGTCATAGTCGCGCTCGCCGGCAAGCTGCGCCTTGATCTCCTCGTCGGGGATGATGCGGCCCTGTTCGAGGTCCACCAGCAGCATCTTGCCCGGCTGCAGGCGCCACTTCTCGCGGATGTTCTCTTCCGGCACCTCCAGCACGCCCATCTCGGAGGCGAGGATGAGATAATCATCCTTCGTAACGAAGTAGCGCGCGGGCCTGAGGCCGTTGCGATCCAGCGTGGCGCCGATGATGCGGCCATCGGTGAAGGGAATGGCCGCCGGGCCGTCCCACGGCTCCATGAGCGCGGCGTGATATTCGTAGAAGGCGCGGCGCTGCTCGTCCATCAACGGGTTGCCGCTCCAGGCCTCCGGGATCATCAGCATCATGGCGTGCGGCAGGGAGTAGCCGCCGTGACAGAGCAGCTCCAGCGCGGTGTCGAAGGCGGCGGAATCGGACATGCCCTCGTAGTGGATGGGCCAGAGCTTCTCCAGATCCTCGCCCAGCACCTCGGACTTCATGGCCGCACGCCGCGCGGCCATCCAGTTGACATTGCCGCGCAGGGTGTTGATCTCGCCGTTGTGGCAGATGAAGCGGAACGGCTGGGCCAGCGGAAACGACGGGAAGGTGTTCGTCGAGAAGCGCTGATGCACCAGCGCCAGCGCCGAGGCCATGCTCTCGTCGGTGAGGTCGGGGTAATACCTGTGCAGCCGGTCGGGCAGCACCAGCGCCTTGTAGACAATGGTGCGCGAGGAGCACGAGGGCACGTAGAATTCCTCTTCCGACAGGCCCAGTTGCTGGCGGGCGGCATTCTCCACCACCTTGCGCGCCACGAACAGCTTGCGCTCGAAGTGGTCCTGATCGGTGATGTTCTCGCCCTTGCCGATGATGATCTGGCGGCTGACGGGCTCGCCGTCCTTTACCGACTGGCCGAGCTGGCCGGAATCGGTGGGCACATCGCGCCAGCCGAGCAGCTTCAGGCCCTCATCGGCCAGCGTCTTCTCCCACAGGGCCTCCACCGCGGCGCGCTTGTCGTCATCGCGCGGCAGAAACAGGAAGGCGATGCCGTATTCACCCTCTGCGGGCAGGTCGATGTTCAGTGCCGCGGCCTGTTTGCGGAAGAAGGCATCGGGCATCTGGATGAGAATGCCGCAGCCATCACCAGCCTCCGGATCGGCCCCCACCGCCCCGCGGTGCTCCAGATTGCGCAGGATCTCCAGCCCCTTCTCGATGATCTCGTGGGACTTCTCGTTGGTGATGCGGCAGATCATGCCGATGCCGCAGTTGTCGTGCTCCAGGTCGGAGTCATACAGGCCCTCGCGCACGCGGCCCGGCAGGCGCGGCAGGGCACTGGCGGCATTGCCGCCGCGCGGCGCGCGCGTCCGGGAGCCACCATGCCGATGACTGTTCGCGTGGTGCTGAAACTGCTCGTGTCTGGTCATGTCTGCCACTTTCCCGTAAATGCGCTGGCGCTTCCGGTTGCCGAAGGTGCGCCAGGATACGTGCCTTGTGCTGTCCGCGCGCCACGCTGCAGACCTCGCCATGCCCGCCATCGCGGGAGGCGTGGCCATCCGCCAGCCATAAAGACGGTGCCGCAAGAATGCGCAGCGTTGCCGAAATCCTGTTCCAGAGCGGCTCAGAGCCGCTTGCCGGCCATGGCCACATTTCCCCGCTGGCGGGTTCCCCGCCGGTGGCCGACTTCGGCAAAAATAGGACAGCACTTCTGTCCCAGTTGGGCGGTTATGCCAGAAAAGCCCCGGCCCGGCAAGGCGGGTTAACCGGCTGTTAACGCGACAGTGCGGCGCACGGGGAATGAAAGCATGGGCCGCGGCGTATGTTTTTCTCATGACAGGAGCGCCTGGGGGCGTATCCCGCCATGCGGGGGCATTCGATAAGGCCTGCGGCGGGCGTGGGGTATGGCGAGAGTCATTTCTCGCCGTCGCAAGGACCGAACTCGCTGTTGATGCGGTTCAGCATGCTAGAGAGCGGATTGTCGGCGGCTTTCCCTTCATTGCCGGCAATATCGCGATGGCGGATCTTCTCGTCCAGCCGCAGTACCCGCTCATACAGCGCATGGCCGCGTTCGATGAGGGCAACAAGCCCGTCCGGCAATTGCGCGAGGGTGGCTTCGTCCATGTCCTGGTTGAGGCCCTGCAGGTTGATGTTCTCCTGCTCCTTGCGGGCGTCCTGCTCGCTGATTTCGCCGGCGGCGACAGCGCGCTGCAACAGCAACCACGAGGCCAGCTGCATCAGCCGCGTGGTCAGCCTCATGCTTTCCGTGGCGTAGGCCATGGCGGCCTCGCGGTTCATGCCGCGGGCCAGCCTGCGGCCCGGCCCGTCGAGAAAGTCGGCGGTTTCTTCCACCAGGCGCATGCCTTCCTCGAATACCTGCTGAAACTGGCGCGAAGCGACAAAGCGTTCCATGAAATTCACCAGCGGC
>JAJRRZ010000028.1 GCA_024279045.1 Alphaproteobacteria bacterium | reverse complement strand
ACTCCCCATGTGCATTTTGGCTTCATATCAGACGGTTTTTCGTTCTTGCCAATAGCTCCACTATTGCCTGCGAACGAAAAACCGCTGCTATTTTGCCAAAACGCCCATGAAAAGCACTCATTTATTGAGACCAGACCCTAGGAGGGATAGATACCAATGAAGAAGCGCATCACCAGGACGGCGGTAGAGGCTCTGAAACCAGGCGAGACCATCTGGGATGATCGGGTCAGGGGCTTTGCGGCGAGGCGGCAAAAGGGTGAAGCCGTTACCTACATCGTCAAGGCGCGCCTGAAGGGCCGGCAGAAGCTTCTCACCATCGGCAGGCATGGCAGCCCCTGGACACCGGAGACGGCCCGCAAGGAAGCGCGCCGCCTGCTGGTGCTGCTGGAACAAGGCATCGATCCGCTGGAAGAGAAGCGCCGCGAGCGGGCGAAGAAATCCCTCGCGCAATTGGCGCAACGATTTGACGAGGAACATATCACAAAGCTCAAGCCACGCACGCAAGAGGAATACCGCCGTCTGTTCCGCCTTCACATCATCCCGCGTCTGGGCAAGAAGCCCCTGGCCGACATTGGCCACGACGATATCGCCGCCTTGCATCGCAAGATTAAGGACAGACCGCGCGCCGCCAACTTCTGCCTGTCCGTGCTATCCAAATTCATGAACTGGGCGGAGACGAAAGGCCTGCGCCCTCAGTTCAGCAACCCGGTGCGGGGCATCAGGAGGTATCCGGAGAACCACCGCGAGCGCTTCCTGAGTACCGAGGAGCTGGAACGGCTGGGCGAGGCGCTGGATGAGGAACTGCACGAGCATGGCGACATCTACGGCGTGGCGGCCATTCGACTGCTGATCCTCACCGGCGCCCGGTTGAGCGAGATCCTCACCTTGCGCTGGGAATATGTCGATCTGAAGCGAGGCCTTCTGCTGCTGCCCGACTCCAAGACCGGCAAGAAAGCCATCGTGCTGAACACGGCTGCCAGGAAAGTGCTGGAAGAGCTGCCGCGCCTGCATGGCAATCCGCACGTCATCTGCGGCCACAGGGAAGGCAGCCACCTGGTGAACTTGCAAAAGCCTTGGCGGCGCATCCGCAAGCGCGCCGGCATCGAGGATGTGCGCATTCATGACCTGCGCCACACCTTTGCCTCGCTGGCGGCGCGCAGCAGCGGCTCCCTCCCACGCATCGGCGCGCTGCTCGGCCACAGCCAGATACAGACCACCCAGCGCTATGCCCATCTCATCGTCGATGACCTGCGCCAGCTGGCCGAAACCGTTGGCAACGAACTGGCCAATGCCGTGCTCGGCTCGCACGGGCGATAATCGCCCCCGAAATCCCGTTCACGACAGCATCGCTTCCAGCCCGTGTGCCGAACATGAAAAGGCGCACGGGCGCGAAAGGCGGCGCATCGCACCTGCACCATCTTTTCCGATGAAACATCAAGAACTAATGGGAAAGAACCTGCACATGGCCCTTTTCGGCATGTGCAGGCAAAACAGGCGCGCGGACAATGGGTTAAGGGCAGTTTGCACCAATCCCTTTTATCTTGCCCTAGCATGCATCAACGTCTTTCCCGACCAAACTTCCCAATGACGCCGGATCACCCTTGACCACCCTGGCCCCGGTTGGATCGCCCTCTGAGCGAAAAAACGATGAAAAACGCGCCGATTTCGAGCCAAAAATGCCGCCATTCGCGCTACCGCGAACGGTCAAATCACGCGAAATTTTCACGCTGCCGCACCACTTTTCGAGCCATCAAAACAGGCCCAACAGCGCTTGAAATTCCCCCTCACCGATGCATTTTCGGCCCGTTTCAGCTGCCCGCGCGCACAAAATTTTTCCACGAAAAACCCCCTCGAACGAAGGCCCACGCACCACATTTTTCAGCCCAAAAACCGCGAAATCACGATGCAATTTCCCGAAAATCAAGTCGCCAATCGCTCCAATCCGGCCCCGATTCCTCGCGGTTTGGTGATAGTCAAGGGCGGCTTCTCGAAGCCGTCGCGGAAGCGATTTCACCCTTGACGATCCCCAGCCCGCAAGCACCCTGACAACGAAGCGCCAATGGCGAAACCCCGCCATCGGCGCTTCTCTCAGCCCCCGTAAACTAGCAATGTATCGCACCACATCAAGCCCCAGTATGCAAGCTGATACGATAATGGAAAGACCCCGCTTCCGCTCTGGAAGGTGTGCGTTTCCGTCTGCGGTAGCTTTTCACCTCCCTGGTTGCAAGAAGCGATGATATCATGCTCAAATCGAAACTGTAGAATATGAAATCAAATCAACAAATCTCAATTACAGGCGGGGGTTGATGGAGACATGCTGTTGGGCATGAACAACCCGAGGTGTTACCTTCACGTATGCGGACTGTCATGCGCTTGCGGAGTGTGAAGCTCGGTACGCTCTGAAATGCAGTAATCTGCCATACCTGAAGGCATTCATCAGCTTTGCTCGGCATGGGGGACGCATGAAATGAAATTTGACCCCAAGGATATAGTGGAACACCTTCGATACAACCTTCGTGAGCGTTATCCCTATGACGACGGGCTCACTGTTTTTCGGGAATTGTTACAGAACGCCGATGATGCAAAAGCCACAAAAGTCTGCCTGCGATTGCTGGATGGCTGGCTCCAGGCTTCCAATCCGCTTCTGCAGGGAAGTGGTCTGCTGCTTGTCAATGATGGTGCATTTGACGAGCACTCGGCCGAGGGTATGCAAACCTTTGGCGGGAGTATAAAGGCTACAGATCAGGAAGCGGTAGGGCGGTTTGGTCTGGGCCAGAAGTCCGTTTTTCATATATGCGATGCATTCATTGTGATTCCCCATGGTTATGAGGCATCTCCGGAGCCTTTTGTAGTCAATCCTTTTCTCGCTTTGCGAAGCGAGGGTGATGATTGCATTCTGTGGAATGAAATCAGCAGGCAGGATGCCGCAAGGATAATTGCAGCAGGTGAACGTGAAATACCGGAATCGCAGCGGCTGCACCTGTGGTTTCCGCTACGACGTCCTAGCCTGAGACCCAAGCCGACAAGTCGCGGGATTGTCGAATCGGACATTTCTCCAGACATGCTTCGCCCATTGGCGGATGGCTCCAGGCTGGCCAAATTGCTGGCCTGCCTGAGGCACGTTCGCGAAATCGATGTTTCCGTGGGCACCGCCAGAGTTCGGGTTTCGCGTGGCAATGCCCCGCGCATGATTGGCTATGCCATGAAGGCGGGTGAAAACACCTTTGGTGGCGATTTGGGCAATGGCCTGTCGTATGTGGGCCGCGAGCGCATGGCGCAGGATGACTTCTGCCTGGATCTGCGCAAGTCGGAAAGCTGGCCACGGGTACGCAATCGCCAGACCGATGAAGAAGAACCTCAGAAAGCGGTGCCCCATGGTGCTGTCATTCTGGTGGCAGGGCCGAATGACAAGCCGGAGATTTCCGGTGAATGGGCAGTAATGCTGCCCGTCGTGCAGGCTTTTGCCGAACGGCTGGATGACGAGAAGGTACCACAATTGCAGGTGCTGCTTCACGGCTGTTTCTTTGTCGATAGTGGGCGGAGAGATATTATAGACCTTGATGAAGATCGGGGTTCCGAAGAAGTATCGACAAGGGCAAGGTGGAACCAGGCAATCCGGGACAGGCTGATATTGCCATTGTTGCCTGCCGTCCTGCACGATGCGCTTGACAGAAAGGTTCTGACAGGCCGGCAACTGGCTGCTGCCGTGCGTGCCCTTGCAGGTTCGGATTTCGGGCAGCGTCACAGGAAGGCAATTGCGCACCGGCATCTACTGGCGCAAGTTGTCGAAGCCAGCAAGAAAGGTTCGAGCATTATCGCGGCATGGCGTCTGCTGCCAGCTGATGTCGAGCTCAGGCCTCTGCCGGCAGCCGACTCGCAGGGCAGAATTGCATGCGCCAGCCTGCATCCTGACCTGTTGGGCTGGGCAGCGCGGCGCAATCTCACACTTGTCTGCGAGCCGGATGAAGTGCTTGCCGGTACAAGGCCCCGATGGCAGCCCGAAGAGCTGGCAAGCCTGATCAGCCAGATGGATCCATCGACATTCGCTTCGGCACAGCGAACGCGTACCCTGGCGGAAATGCTTCGCATTGCTGTTCATAATGATGCCGACTTGCGCAAGGCAGTGGCCGAACCTGTTGTTTCACTGTTGAGGCAGACCTTGGCATCCGAGAGCAAACTGGCTTCACATGAGGAAATCGGGAATGTCTTGAGCTACCTTGACTGCTCCAGTCTTGTGAGATTGCCGGGAAAAGAGGTTGCGCGCGCTGTGTTGCGCACCTTGGCAAGGGTGGGGGGTGCGCCGCTGTGCGTGCCGGAAAAATGGTTGGGTGATGAGTCCGACAATCCCGCCAGCATCTCGCCAGAAGATGCGGTTCGTCTCATCAAGGCACTTCAACCCTTGCTGAAAGACAGGCAACGCACAGGGGCGTCCGCTGTGGCAGCGGCTGTGGCCATCCTGCGCAATGTGGGCAGTATGGGTGAGGTGCTGGCCCATCCGGAACTGAAGTCGCTTCCGACAGTCCGCGTGATGGATGGGCGTGGAACCAGGCTGACAAGCATTGCCGAGCTGCAACAGGCAAGCAAAGAGCGACGCCTGTTTGGCGACGTTCCGAAAGCGCGCAAACTGTTGCCCCTTCTCGTGCAAGCCGTCCCGGACTGCGGAGCGTTCGTTTTGTCGAACGAGGCTGCCAACGTGCTCGGCAATGTGGAGTGGCTTGAAATCGCAGATCTGTCCTCGGATGCCGCTGCCAGCTTGATGCGCAATGCAGGGAAATTCGGGCCGGAAAGCGCACGTGCGGAACTGTTGTCCAACATCATTGATGCAAGTGCGCATTACACGGATGCATTGCGCGCCCTGGCGGTGGGTGATTGTCGCGCCGGGGACAAGAGCGCGCAGCTGTTTGCGCTTTCAACCACGACACAAAAGCTCGAACAGCTCGTGCGCCGATCGATTGCGGATGCGCAAGATGCATTTCTTGTACCAGCCAGCATCATGGATCGCCTTGAACGCAAGAAAGTGGGGCAACTGGGCATCAAGGATCTTGCAGGAGAAGAGCTTGGTGAATTGCTGGTGCAGCATGCCGAGGAACTGGCTGCTGAAATGGATGAAATGCTGGCGGGCGAAATTCTCGATGCCGACCTGCCCGAACATCACCTGAAACGTCTGCCCGTGATACGAACGAACCATGGCGGTTGGGCATGCCCGGCAAAGGTATGGAAGGTTGGCAAGTGGCCCGTCTCGCAGAAATTGTATGTGCAAGTGCCGCAGTTGGGTGTCGCAGATACTCTTGCAGGCAGCGGCAAGGCCGAAAAGTTGGTGGAAACATGGTCGCCGCGTGCGCAAATCACCGTCTGCCTCGAACAGGATTCGCCCGCCGATTTTGCAATCGAAATTCTCGATGCTCTCGAGAAGCTGGAAAGGGTGGACGACAACCAGCAGAAGCAACTGCGCGAGGCAAGATGGCTGCTTGATCGGCAGGGGCAGGCATGGGCGCCTGAGGATGTCCTGGATTTGCCGGATGATGTGCTTGATGCTGCCAGCAGCGTGCTGGAAGACGAGGCACCTTTTGTGCCGGTAACCGACATTGCGCCACAGTTGCGTGAGCACGTCGGTTTCGAGGCGCTGCGAAAATACGGGATTCTGCCCGATGAGGAAGGATCGGTCGAGCGTCTGTTGCTCATGGTTGAAGAGATCAAGCCATCGGCATGGCTTGGGGAGAGGAGCGAGCAACTTCATGAGGCGCTCCATTCTCTGGCCAGGGCAGGCAAGCACTTTCCGGCCCCTGGCTGGCCATTGCTGGCAGCCCTGTTGAAGCGGCAAGATGATCCCGAAAGATTGTTCAAAGCCTTTGGCGAAATCGAAGTCGGCAAGGTGAAAGATGCCATTCGCTGGCTTGATGCACTGGCAGATGCAGCCGCAGCGGAGAAAAAGCTGACCAGCGCCGCATACGAGGCTTATGCCTGTGGCTTCCGACGTCTTGGCCAATGGAAGCCGGAGGATGCCAGAGCGGTTCTTTCGAAAATTCGGGTGCGGACAAGAGATGGAAACTGGCGTCCAGCCGGCGAGGTTGCTGTCTGGGTGGATGGCATTGCTGCAGCGCACAGGCTTGACGAGAAGCTGGAAAGCATCTGGCCCCGGCCCGATATCAGACAACCTGAAATCCTGCACAACAAAGATGCCTTGCCTGGCGAAACAGCCCGTTCTGTCGATGCATCAACATCCGGGGAACTGGAAGAGAAGTGTGCGAATTCACTGAAGCCTGTTCTCGATCATGTGGCTGCCGAACTTTCAGGCGAAGCAGCAGCACTGCTGGCAGGCATTGTGCGCAGGACAGAAAACTTCAGGAAGCTGGTCAGGCAAACAGGGCTGGCAACAGGGAGCATTGATCGGATCTGGGAGCAACTGAAGGATATTGAAGAAAAATGCCACACACCGGCAGCTCCCGGACGCACCCTGTCCAGGATCCGCCATCAGACGTTTTTGCAATTTTCATTGGAACAGCCAAAAACTGTGAAGATGAAAACGCTGACCGGTGAGCGGAGAAGTTTGCCCACCGAGCTTGAGCCGCTGTCCATCATAGCTAACGATCACCTCCGGCGGCATCGTATATCGTTTGAAGGCAATCAGTACTGGCTGCACAGGGTCAGGATCGCTGGTGTGGAACAGCCACTGGAGAAGCGGCATGTGCAGCAGTTGCTGCGCAAGCTCGCTGCTGAATGTCTGGATTTTCAGGATGCTTGCCTGGATGAACTCGATGGTCTGCTCGATGAGTGTCTGAAGGCAGAGCAGGCAACGGTTGAAGATGCTCGCATCCGCCTTGAGGACCGTTTGCCATCCATACTTTCCCAACTCAAGCCGGAGCATGGCACGGCGCTGCGAAACATTCTGGACGAGTATGAGAGAAAGGAGCAGGCTCTGCCTGTCGAGCAGCGGAGCAAAAAGTTGCCGGCATACAAGAAGGAATTGTGGGAGCGGTTGAAAGAGAAGCGTGTGGTGGCGCAATTGCTGGCGCTGGTGCGCAAGACCATCGAAAGTTATGGCTATGATCCATCACGCGTGATTTTCGAACTATTCCAGAATGCCGATGATGCCTGTCATCAGCATGAACCGCCGTTCATGCCGGAATATCGCATCGAGCTGACAGACAAGGGAGCAAGAGTTCTGCACTGGGGAAGGCTGATCAATCATCTGGGGGCGGATCCTGAAAGGGGAGAGCGGCAGAACTGGCAGAGCGATCTCTTCAACATGCTGCTCATGAATCTTTCGGAAAAACGTGAAGAGGCTACGGGGCGTTTTGGCCTGGGCTTCAAGAGTGTCCATCTGGTGGCGCAGGAAGTGCGCATTGCCAGCGGGGTTGTATCATGTCGCATCGTTGGCGGCATGCTGCCCGAGGTTTGGGACGAAGGGTGCAAGCTGTCTTTCGAATCTGCGCAAGAGGGGCGTCGCGCCACCATCATCGAACTTGACCGTGATGCCGAAAGGCCCGAAGACATGCTGCGCGCCCTTGAGGCCTTCGAGCGATGTGTGCGTTGGCTGCCTGCCATGGCACGCAGTGTCCGCCATATCACGATTGATGGGAAGCTCCATTCAGCACATTACGAAGACTTGGGCACGAAAGGTATTCGCCATGTAAGGTTTGATGGCGTTGAGCCCGGGCATGCCCTGGCCCTTTCGTTGGATGAAAACACCACGCTGTTTTTGCCACTGGGGCCAGATGGGCCACAGCCCGCACCGCCGAAAGTGCCGCGCCTTTGGTTGCTGGCACCACTGGAGGAAGAATGCACTGCCGGCTGGCTGCTCAATTCCTCCGCCTTTCGTGTGGATCCGGGCAGGGGGCGGTTGGCTGGCACGAGCGAAGATCGTGCAAAACTGTTCCGTCGTTTCGGCAAGGCATTGGGTGAGAGGCTTGTGGCGCTTCATGACCTGGTTCGGGAGAACTGGGCAGACCTTGCGCAGAAAACGGGTTTGGCGAATCGCAACCCGCAGACAGGGGCATCGCATTTCCTGAAGAAGCTGGTGGATCTTCTGAAAACGGATCTGGAAGATCCGCTAGCCAAGCATATGCATGAAGAAGGAGGGGGCCTGCACAGGCTTCTGTCCGAGCGTCCGGCGCTTTTTACCGCTTTGCCAAAGCCTTTTGCACCATTCCTGCGGTTGAAGGACATTGGCTGGGAGGTAACAGGTTCTCTGGCTGATCCCGTGCGGCTTGAAAAGCTGAGGGGGTGGAAGGTGATCGATACCGTGGCGCAACACATGGTGGGGCATGAGGCGGCGCACCTGTTAGGCAAGCTGACAGGGCGTGCCCTGAAGAAGTTCGATAGTGTTGCATTGTTGCGGATGGAGCTTGGAACGGAGAAACACGTCGATCCTGATGCCGCCGGACGGTTGGGGGCGCTGTTTGACGAGCAATTTCTTGAGAGGGAAACAAGCTGGAATAAGAAGGAAAATCTCCTGAAAGAGGCTTCTCAAGCTCTTTTCCGGATGGCCGATGGCACATGGAAAAAAGCAGGTCTGCCACCACGAAATGCCAGTGAAGTGGGAGAAGAGGAGCGCAGGATACTCGCATTTGCACCCGACTCTGCAGTTGGACACCTCCGGAAACTGGGCATTTCAGTCGGAATATGATTCACTCCGGTGAGAAAGAAGCCTGAATCGCTGGAGGGATGTCAGAATGAAGGGACAGAAGGGGTTCTGGGATTTTGAGCAGCGTCTGGAGGAGCTT
>JAJRRZ010000027.1 GCA_024279045.1 Alphaproteobacteria bacterium | reverse complement strand
CACCCGCTGGCGGGCATCGCCATGCAGATGCGGATCGAACAGGGCATGGGTCATGCGCGCGGCCAGGGCCTCGGCATTCTCCGGCTCCACCAGCATATCCTCGGGCAACGCCTCCGGAATGCCACCGACATGGCTGGCGATCACCGGCAGCCCGGCGGCCTGTGCCTCCAGCACCACGTAGGGGAAGGACTCCGCGCGTGAAGGCAACACCACGACGCGTCCCAGCGTGAAGGCCTCGCGCGCCGTCAGGGCGCCGGGCATGCGCACATGGTCGGCCAGACCATATTGCTCGATGAGCGCCGCAAAACTCTGACGGTCCGGCCCGTCGCCAACCAGCACGGCACGCGCCTTGTGGCCTTGTGCATGCATCTGCGCCAGCGCTTCGATGAGCACGTCAACGCCTTTCAGCCGGCGCATCTCTCCGATGAACAGGAAATCCGCGGCATCCTCCGCTGGCTCCACGGGACTGAATTCCTCCTCGCTCAGCCCATTGTGCACAACAGCCACGGGGCAGGGGGGGAGAGCAACCTTTTCGCTGAAGACCTTGCGCTCGTAGTGGCAGACGAACACCAGCCCATCGGTCTTGCCCAACAGCCAGCGTTCCGCGGTCAGGAACATCGCGCCGGCGGGCGAGCGCCACTGATAATGCAACGAGCCGCCATGCGGCGTGTAGAGCGCCACGGCATCATGCCCGCGCGCTGCCAGCCTGGCATGGAAGCCACCCTTTGCGCCATGCCCGTGCACCACATGCGGACGAAACAGCTTCAGACGATGGCGAATCTCGCTTGCCGTCTCGATGTCGGCGGGGCCGGGCAGGCGGCCCATCTTCAGTCGTGTTACGCCCATTTTCAGGTAGTCCACCATGTCAGCAAGCTGTGCGGTGGCGGCTTCACCGCCGGACAGGTCGCAGATGATGCCTACCTCGTGGCCCATGGCGGCCTGTTCGCGGGCGAGATCGCGCACGTGGCGAAACAGCCCACCCACCGGTGCACGAAATATGTGGAGGATGCGCATCGTTCTTTCGCTTGCTTGTGGTATTGGCTCCGTCCCCGTCCGGTGGCTCGAACATCAAGGCATGAAAATGCTTGTGCGAGGAAGCGGGCTGCTTTTGGTCGGGAAATCAGAACCAGCGCTCGCGCACGTAGATGATGTCGCCCGGATAGACCTGTGCGGTTACGGGTGTCTTGTAGGTTCTGGTTCCTTCCGCCGTGCGACGGGTCAACAGCACTACTCCGGTGTCGGCACGTTCGGAAAAGCCGCGCGCCAGCGCCACGGCTTCGGCCACTGTCATGCCTGGCTGATAGGCATAGCGCCCGGCCTGGCGCACCTCACCAAGAATGTAGAATGGGCGGAGTTCCATTGGTTGCACAGCCACGGACGGATTGCGCAGGAAACCATTGCGCAGGCGCGTGGTGATCAGTCGCTCCACTTCGCGCAGGCTCAGGCCTGCCACGGATATGGTGTTGATCAATGGCATGGAGATGTTGCCGTCCGGATCGACGGTGTAGACACCGGTCAGCTCCTGCTGGCCCATCACCCGGATGGCCAGCCTGTCGCCCGCGCCAACGCGGTAGCCACGGCCAAACTCATAGGCGGCCGGCACGCCCGATGCGCCGAATGGTGGCACCGTTCCTTGTGCATTGTGTGCCGGAGCAGGGGTAATGGAACTGGTCTGCACCGCGGCGACGCCGTCGGCGTCGGCCTGTGGCGGGTTGCTTTCCCAGGCTCGGCTGCAGCCGCTCAGCAACAGCGCCACACCAACCACTGCCAGTGTGGGAGAAAAGCGAAACAATGACTTGTTGCTACGCATGACAGACTTCCCGTTATGGCCTCGAAAGGCACGAAAGCGCCGCATTGGCCGTGTGCGGAAAGTCTAGGCGATCATGGTTAACGGGCTGCTGCGCAGGCCTTGCGTGGCGCTTGCCGGGATGTGCCAGTTTGGCACGGGGAGGCCTTCCCCAGAGCCAGGCCTGGCAGGCATCAGGAGCAGAAATGCAATTGTTGCGGTTGAACGGGGATATTGGCGTGGATTTCGACTGGCCTCATGACAGCATGGGGATCAGCCACATGCCCAAGCACACCAACCACACGCATCAAACCTGGTGACCTTGGCACATATTGCTGCGTTGGCGCATCTCGCTGCCATCATCCCTTACAGCCAGCCCATGTAGAGAACCAACCCGGTGATGGCCAATGCCAGCACCACACAGATCGCCAGCAGCTTGACAATCAGCAGGGCCATCTCGGCAAGGAATTCTCCGCAATCCATCAGCAACTCCTGCGCATTTCATTGAACATGTGGACATCTGCGAAAGCTTCATCGCAGAAACGTTCCTGACGGCGCAACAAGCATGGTGCATCAAGCATGCGCCATGCAAGGGCATTGTCGGGCCACATCCGCGCTGCGCCACAGACTGAACAGCCCCTGCGTGAGGCGGGCCAGGCTGGTTTTTTTCGCTGGCGGTCGTAGCGGAAGAAACGCAAGTGCCGAAGGCAAAGGGGGCAATCCGAAAGCGGCAGTGCGCCACATCAGCAATTCGCATAATATGTATTATGGAAACTTTCTGCCCACCAAACGCAGGCAGAAATTTTCCATGAATACGAGGTTCGTGTCTGTCCCGATGTCTGCCACAAATGCAGGAGTTGTGTCTGCCACGGCACGGGCGGAACATACGTCTTGCACATTGCCGCGTTCCAGACAGACCGTTCAGGCAGTATCGGCCAGCAGCGGCAATTGTTTCGGGTCCCGCTCACTGTCCCGCTGATCGGCCAGTGGCGTCGGATAATCGCCCGTGAAGCAATGATCGGTATATTGCGGATGTTGTGCATCGCGTCCTTCATGGCCCAGCGCGCGATACAGTCCATCGACGGAGATAAAGGCCAGGGAATCGGCTTCCATGAAGGCGCGCATTTCCTCCAGCGAGTGCGTTGCCGCCAGCAGTTGCTCGCGGCTGGGCGTGTCAATGCCGTAGAAATCCGGGTGCGTGATGGGCGGCGAGGCAATGCGCATGTGCACCTCCGCCGCGCCAGCCTCGCGAACCATCTGCACGATCTTCTTCGATGTCGTGCCGCGCACGATGGAATCGTCTATCAGCACAACCCGCTTGCCTTCCAGTATCGCGCGGTTGGCGTTATGTTTCAGCTTCACGCCCAGCGCGCGAATCTTTTGCGTTGGCTCGATGAAGGTGCGACCCACATAGTGGTTGCGGATGATGCCCAGCTCGAACGGCAAGCCGGAGGCTTCCGCATAGCCCAGCGCCGCTGGTACGCCGGAATCGGGCACCGGCACGACGATGTCGGCAGACGCTGGCGACTCTTCGGCCAGAATGCGCCCCATCTGCTTGCGCACCTGATAGACCGAGCGTCCGCCAACGATGGAATCGGGGCGGGCGAAGTAGATGTATTCGAAGATGCAAGGGCGCTCGCGCTGTTCGGGGAACGGGAAATAGCTGGCGATGCCCTCCTCGCCGGTGCCGGTAATCATCACCACCTCACCGTTCTTCACCTCTCGCACGAATTCCGCGCCGATGATGTCCAGCGCCACCGTCTCCGAAGCGAGGATCCAGTTCTCGCCCAGCCGGCCCAGCACCAGCGGGCGGATGCCCAGCGGGTCGCGCGCGCCGATGAGCTTCTTTTCCGTCATCGCCACCAGCGCATAACCGCCCTGCACCTGCCTGAGCGCGTCGATGAAGCGCTCGATCAGGCGGCGGTGCGGCGAGCGCGCCACCAGGTGCAGGAACACTTCCGTGTCCGAGGTGCTCTGAAAGATCGCCCCGGAATCGATCAGCTCGCGGCGCAGCAGCAGGCCATTGGTCAGGTTGCCGTTGTGTGCGATGGCGAAACCGCCGGTGGCCAGCTCTGCAAAGAATGGCTGGATGTTGCGCGGGATGGTGGTGCCGGTGGTGGAATAGCGCACATGGCCAATGGCCACCTCGCCTGCGAGACGGCGGATGGTGGTCTCCTTGGTGAAATGATCGCCAACTAGGCCAAGGCGGCGCTCCAGGTTGAACTGCTGGCCATCATAGGTGCAGATGCCCGCCGCCTCCTGGCCACGGTGTTGCAGCGCGTGCAGACCCAGCGCGGCGAGCGCGGCGGCATCGGCATGCCCGTGAATGCCGAAAATGCCACACTCCTCGCGCAGCAGATCGCCATCGAGATCGAAATCGTGCCACATGGTCATTCCGCCCGCATCATTCCGCCTGTGCCGCGCATGTCGGCCATCTGCGCCATTGCCACAGCAGCCCTTGCCACCCTTGGCGCCGCCAATGCCTTACTGCTCGCCATGTCCACCGGCAAGGTTTTCCAGCCTCTGCTTGTCATCAGCGCCGATGTCTGCCGCCCTGCCCTCCTGGTTCTGACCACTGCCAGCCGCCAGCTTCTGGGTGAGAACCTCACCAATATCGGCTGGCATGAAGCCGATGAGCACTTCCGCCGTGCCGGTGATCAGCGGCTTCAGACTGGCTTTCTCGATCCATTCGGCGCGCCGGTTCTCCGGCACCATCCAGATATAGAACAGGTAGGCAATGGTAACCAGCACCAGTCCGCGCAACACGCCATAGAAGCCACCCAATGTGCGATCGAACGGGCCGACGGCTGAATCCAGCACCCAGTCGCCGATTTTCACCGATATCACCGACATCACCAGCAACACCAGCAGGAAGGCCGCCGCGCCAGTAACCACCACGGCCAGTTTCTGGTTGGCAATGAAGCCTTGCGCGAACTCCACCAGGGGCGGCAACTGCACCGCCCACCACGCCGCCGCACCCGCCACCACCCAGGCGAACAGGGAGAGGATCTCGCGGGTGAAGCCGCGCATCAGCGCCAGCAGGCCGGAAACCAGCATCAGCACGACGAGTATGATGTCGAGCAGTTGCATCTTGGCCTCGTCCCCCGTGCGCCCGACGCTCTTCTTGCCTGTTATGCCAGTCGAGATGCGGGCGGTTTGACTTGCGCCTCAAACACCACAGCCACCCCGCCCGCGTCAAGGTGCGGCGGCGCCTCCTCCACCACCTTGTAACAGCAATGCCGCCAGCGCCGCCACATCGGCCAGTGGGCGCACCTTCATGGCCAGCCCCTTCGGCACCTGCGTTTCTTCCGCCACCAGCGCCAGCGAAAAGCCCAGTTTGGCTGCCTCGCGCAGGCGCTGCTCGGCCTGTGGCGCGGCGCGCACGCGGCCCGACAGAGCCACCTCGCCGAACAGCACCGTGCCGGCGGGCAACGGCTGGCCGGAAAGCGAGGAAATCAGCGCCGCGGCGGCGGCCAGATCGGCGGCGGGCTCGCGCACGCGCATGCCACCACCGACATTGAGATAGACATCGTGCTGGCCCAGCCGCACCCCGGCGCGCGCCTCCAGCACCGCCAGGATCATCGCCAGGCGGGCGGAATCCCAGCCGACCACGGCGCGCCGTGGCGTGGCGAAGGTGGTGGGCACGGCCAGCGCCTGCAGCTCCACCAGCAACGGACGGCGCCCCTCCATGCCGGCGAACACCGCCGCGCCCGCCACGCTGGCCTGCGAATCGCCCATGAACAGCAACGACGGGTTCTCCACCTCCACCAGCCCTCGCCCGCGCATCTCGAACACGCCGATCTCGTCGGTGGCGCCGAAGCGGTTTTTTGCCGCCCGCAGAATGCGATACTGGTGCCCGCGGTCGCCCTCGAAATAGAGTACCGCGTCCACCATGTGCTCCACCACCCGCGGCCCGGCGATCTGCCCTTCCTTGGTAACGTGGCCGATGAGCAACACCACCGCGCCGCTCTTCTTGGCCAGCCGCACCAGCGCCTCCGCCCCGGCGCGCAACTGGCTGACCGTGCCGGGGGCCGATTCCACCACCGGCGTCCACAGCGTCTGCAACGAATCGATGACCACCACGTCCGGCCTTTCGCGCTCCAGCGTGGCGACGATGTCGGCGACATTGGTATCGGCGGCCAGCAGCACCGGCGCGTCGAGCACGCCCAGGCGCTGCGCCCGCAGGCGGATTTGATCCAGTCCCTCCTCGCCGGAGACATAGACCACCCGCCTGCCCTGCCCGGCCAGCGCCGCCAGCGCCTGCAACATCAGCGTGGACTTGCCAATGCCCGGATCGCCGCCGATGAGCAGCGCCGAGCCGGGCACGAAGCCGCCACCGGTTACCCTGTCCAGCTCGGCAATGCCGCAGGTGATGCGGGGCGGCGGCGTGGCCTCGCCGGCCAGGGGGTGCAGCTCGCGCCCCCGACCCTTCGGCAGGCGCGCGCCGCCGGAAGCGGCCAGCGGCTGCTCAGGCGCTTCCTCGACAATGGTGTTCCATTGTCCACAGGCATCGCAGCGCCCGGCCCAACGCGGCGCCACGGCCCCGCAAGACTGGCAGACGTATGTGCTCCTCGCCTTGGCCATGGCTGGCAATGCTCCTTCATCTGTGGCAGGTTGCGGTGGCTCCGTGCATGGTATCATGATGCATGCAATGTGCGAGGAGCCTGTTCAACGAGGGAAGGGGGGAAGAAGATGTCCACGTCCTTGACCCTGCTGCTGATCACCGCCGCCATCGTCGGCTATGGCATCATCATCTATAACAGTCTGGTGCGCGCGCGCCAGATGGTTCAGGAGGGCTATTCCGGCATCGATGTGCAACTGAAAAAACGCGCCAATCTCATCCCGAACCTCGTTGCTGCGGTAAAGGGTTACATGAAGCACGAGAAGGATCTCCTTGAAAAGGTAACAGAGTTGCGTGCCAAGGCCAGTGGCATGAGTGATGCATCACCCGCCGAGCGCTCCGCCGTGGAGCAGGAGATCGGCTCGCTGCTGGGCAAAATCATCGTGGCGGTGGAAAACTATCCCGACCTGAAGGCGGACCAGAATGTGCTGGATCTGCAACGGCAACTGCAGCAGATCGAGCACGATATCCAGATGGCGCGGCGCTATTACAACGGCGCGGTGCGCGACAATAACGTGCTGGTGGAATCCTTCCCCTCCAATATCATCGCCAATGCCTTTCACTTCACCAAGGCGGAATACTTCGAGCTGGATGACGCTTCTGCCCGGCAGGTGCCGAAGGTTGATCTTTCCCCATCATCATGAGGGGGCAAGATGATGTGGACCCGGCACCCGCACCACCCTCTGCCCAGGCTCGCTTCCCGCCACTGGCTGCTGCTGGCAGTGCTGGTTGCCGCGTTGCTGGCCGGCACCTCATATCTGGCGCGTGCGGCAGAGGAAATTCTCGACTTCTCCAGCACGGTGCGGGTGCAGCATGATGGTGCGCTGCTGGTAACCGAAACCATTCGTGTGCGGGCCGAGGGACGGCAGATCCGACGCGGCATCTACCGCGACTTTCCACTGCGTTTCCGCCGCGCCGACGGCGGGGTTGGCCAGGTGGGTCTGAAGGTCCTGAAGGTGTTGCGCGACGGCCAGCCGGAAAACTGGTTCGTCAAGCACCCCGATAGGGGCGTGGCGCGCATCTATATCGGGCGCCAGGAGGCATTTCTGCCGCCAGGGACATACACCTACGCCATTACATACCGCACCACGCGCCAGTTGCGCTTCTTCAATGATTACGACGAGCTTTACTGGAACGTTACGGGCAATTTCTGGATCTTTCCCATCCGCCATGCGCGGGTGGAAGTGGCATTGCCCTCCCCTGCCCCCGTCCTGCGCCATGCCGTCTATACGGGGCGGCTGGGCGAACAAGGGCGCGATGCCCGTGTCATGCTCGCCCGGGCCGGGCGTTTCGTGGCGGAAACCAACCGCCCGCTGATGCCGGGTGAAGGCTTCACCATAGCCATCGCCTTTCCCAGCGGAGTGGTGAAGCCCCCCGGCGCGCTGAAACAATTCTGGTGGCAGGCATGGGATCTGGCCGGGCTGGGCTGGCTGGCGGCGGGTGTGGCATTGCTGGCGGGCTATTTCGGCTGGGCCTGGTGGCGTTACGGGCGCGATCCGTCGCCGGGCATCATCGTGCCGCGCTGGGAACCACCACAGGGCATTTCTCCCGCCATTGCCGCGGCGCTGATGCGTGAAGCCGGCGAAATCCGCGCCGAAGAATCGCGCCCGTTCATCGCCGCACTGCTGTCGTTGGCAACAAAAGGATTTGTCTCGCTGAAACGCGACGAGGCCGGCAGGCTGAGCCTGCGCCGCCTGAAACCCGTGGACAACAGCCTGCCGCCGGGGGAACGGCTGATCCTGAGCGAATTGCTCGACCCTGATGCCCCGCTGACACTGGACAAGTCCACCGGCAAGCGCCTGCGGATGGTCCTGGGCAGATTTCAGGAAGCCCTGGAGCGTGAATACGCAGACAACCTGTACCAGCGCAACAGGCGTTACTTTCTCATCGGGCTGGGCATTCTGGCGCTGATCGGCGTCGGACTGGTGGCGCTGGCAACGCTGGGTGCGCCTTACGCACACGAGTTGCTGCTGGTGGAAGTCTTTCTGCTGATACCGGTCGTCATCATCTACAACCTGTTGCGGGAGGTCTTCTCAGCACGGGGAATCATGACACGGCTGCATACTGTTTTCGCGCTGTTGTTCGTCGGCTTCATCCTGCTGGCGTTCCTCAACGCGGGCGTGCGCCATCTGCTGGCGCCGCTGCTGCAATCCGGCATCGCGCTGTGGCCGCTGGCGGCGCTGCTGTTTGCACCGCCACTGCTGTTGATGGTGTTTCAGCGCCTGTTGCCGCGCCCCACCCGTGAAGGGCGGCGTGTAATGGACGAGATCGAGGGCCTTCGCATGTTCATCGAAACAGCGGAAAGGCAGCGCCTGAACAGGCGCGGCGAGGACGGCATGCCGGAAATGTCCATTCCGCTGTATGAGAAGCTGTTGCCCTGGGCGGTGGCGCTGGACGTGGAAGAGCCGTGGACACGCGCCTTCAGGGCATGGCTGGCCACGGCGGCGGCGGCTGGTGGCGCGGTGGCGGCAACCTATCAGCCACGCTGGTACGAGGGCGACCTGATGCGTGATTTTTCCAGTGGCGCGGATTCCCTGTCCTCATCCCTGGCACAGGACATGGCGGCTAGCATGGCAGCGTCGATGCCGTCGCATTCGTCTTCCGGCTCCTTCGGTGGTGGAAGCTCAGGCGGCGGTGGTGGTGGTGGCGGCGGTGGTGGCTGGTGAAGCTTCCCACCCGTGTGGTGGCTTCAGGAAGCACCAATGGTCTCCTGCCCCCCCATGTAGGGGCGCAGGGCTTGCGGCACGGTGATGGAGCCGTCGGCATTCTGGCAATTCTCCATCACCGCCACCAGCGCGCGGCCCACGGCCAGGCCGGAGCCGTTCAGCGTGTGCGCGAAGCGCGGCTTCCTTTCGCCTTCGGAGCGGTAGCGGGCATTCATCCGCCGTGCCTGAAAATCGCCGCACAGGGAAACAGAGGAAATCTCGCGGTATTTCCCCTGCCCCGGCAGCCAGACTTCCAGGTCGAACGTGATCTCGGCGGAAAAGCCCATGTCCTGCGCGCACAACAGCATGACGCGATAAGGCAGATCCAGACGCTTCAGGATATCCTCCGCACAGGCCAGCTTCCTGTCCAGCTCCACCCTGCCCTCTTCTTCCGTGGTGATGGAAACCAGCTCCACCTTGTCGAACTGGTGCTGGCGGATCATGCCACGTGTGTCGCGTCCCGCCGCGCCGGCCTCGGAACGGAAACACGGCGTCAACGCGCACATGCGCATGGGCAGCGACTCGGCAGGCAGGATTTCCTCGCGCGCCAGGTTGGTCAGCGGCACCTCCGCGGTGGGGATCAGCCAGCGGCCATCCGTGGTGCGGAACAGGTCCTCGGCGAATTTCGGCAACTGGCCAGTGCCGAACAATGCTTCGTCGCGCACCAGCAACGGCGGCCAGACTTCCTCGTAGCCGTGCTCGCGGGTCTGTATGTCGAGCATGAATTGTGCCAGCGCGCGTTGCAGCCGCGCCAGATCGCCACGCAACACGGCAAAGCGGCTGCCGGAAATTTTCGCCGCACGCTCGAAATCCATCAGGCCCAGCGCTTCGCCCAGCTCCCAGTGTTCCTTCGGCGTGAAATCGAAATCGCGCGGTGTGCCCTCACGGCGCACTTCCACGTTGTCGTCCTCGTCTTCGCCGTCAGGCACCTCCTCGCGCGGGATGTTGGGCAGTTTCGCAAGTTCCGTGGCCAGCTCCTCCTGAACGGCGCGGGCGGCATCCTCCAGCTCCTGCATGCGCTCCTTCATGGCCGCCACCTCGGCCTTCAGGGCCTCGGCGCGATCCTTCTCGCCCGCCTTCATCGCCTGGCCGATCTCCTTCGAGGCGGCATTGCGGCGCTGTTGCAGCTCCTGCAATTCGGTGAGCAACTTGCGGCGGCGCTCGTCGATGGCCAGCAGACGCGCGGCCTGTGGCGGCAGCCCGCGGCGCGCCATGCCGCGGTCGAATTCCTCGGCGTGTTCGCGAATCCAGCGAATGTCGAACATGATGATACGCCCCGTCTCGCGGTTTCGGGAATCAGGAAAGGATCATGGCACATCCTGCCATATCGTGCGGCATCATGCCCGTGATTCCTGTTCGCGCTTCTTCTCGGCGCGCGCCACCAGCCAGATGGCCACCTCGTAAAGGCCCACCATGGGCAGGGCCAGGCCGATCTGCGAGAACGGATCGGGCGGCGTGAAGATGGCGGCGATGGTTACCACCGCGACGATGGCGTAGCGCCGCCCCTTGCGCAGTTGTTCCGCGGTTACGATGCCCGCGCGGCCCAGCAGGGTGAGGATGACCGGCAACTGGAAGGCCACCCCGAAGGCAAGGATCAGTGTCATCACCAGCGAGAGATATTCCGACACTTTCGGCAGCAGTTCGATGGCCGCCTTGCCGCCCTCGCCGGTCTGCTGGAAGCTGGCAAAGAACTTCAACGCCACCGGCAGGATGAAGAAGAACACCAACGCCGCGCCCAGCAGGAACAGCAGCGGCGTGGCAATCAGATAGGGTCGGAAGGCGGCGCGCTCGTGCTTGTAGAGGCCGGGTGCGACGAACTTGTAGATCTGCATGGCGATCAACGGAAAGGCCAGGAACAGCCCGCCGAACATGCCGATCTTCAATTGCGTGAAGAAGAACTCCTGCGGCGCGGTGTAGATGAGTTGCAGATCCGCCGCATCGCCAATGGCCCACTTGTAGGGGATCAGCAGGAAGTTGAAGATCGGGTTGGCGAAATAGAAGCTGACAATGAAGGCGATGACAAAGCCGATGAGCGAATGAATGAGCCGCTGGCGCAGCTCGATGAGATGCTCGATGAGCGGCGCGCGCGAGGCCTCCACCTCGTCCGGCTCCTCCCCGCCGGACGGAGCAGGTGTCTGTGCCGGCGTCTTTTCGGCAATGTCGTTGCTGCTCATGCTCGTTCGTTCAACCTGGCTGGGTGAATGCTTCGGGGATCAGCACGATGTTCTCAGGCCTGTTCTCCGGCGGCTACTTTCCCTGGCGCAGTTTTCTTCGACGCGGCATCGTCCGTATCCGCCGGGATGTTCCGTGACGCATCCGCGGCGTCTCCAGTTTCTTCGGCATCGTTGCCTGGCGCGGCCTTCCGTGCATTGGCCGCGCCTGGTTCGCTGTCCAGATCGAGCGTTTCCGGCAGGGGGCGCTCCTCTTCCTCGACGAGATTCTCGTCATCCGCCTCTTTCGGCCCGCCTGGCTGTTTCGCCCCTTCGGCCAACTGCTCGCGCATTTCCTTCTCGATCTCGGCGAATTCGCGATCCAGGTCCTCGATCGACAACGCGCCGATGTCCTTTTCCACCTTTTCCTTCACCTCCTTCACGCCGGTTTCCCGGGTAAGGTCGTCAAGGTGGCTCTGGAAGTCGGCGGCCAGGGCCTTGATCTTGCCCACCCAGCGGCCAATGGTGCGCAGCAGCCCGGGCAGCTCCTTCGGGCCCACTACGATGAGCGCCACCATGGCGATGAGCAGCAATTCCGATGTGCCTAGGCCGAAATCGAACATGGCGAGAGGTGCCCTGCCTGTTCAGATGAATTCGAGGCGCGGCGCAGCCGCGAAACGGGGCTTGCGCACGAGCCGTGCCGGAAGTTGCGCCTCAGCTTCCGGTGCCGGTCTTCTTTTCGCTGGACGAGGCTTCGCCGGCATCGGCCTGGCGCTTTGCCTCGATGCTTTTCTTGTCTTCGATGCTCTTCTTGTCTTCCGCGGCAACGGCCTCGTCATCGTCGGAGAGGCCCTTCTTGAAGCTCTTGATGCCCTTGGCTAGATCGCCCATCAGGGAGGAAATCTTGCCGGAGCCGCCGAACAGCAGCAGCACCACCACCAGAACGATCAGCCAGTGCCAGATGGAAAACGCGCCCATGTGCGATGTCCTCACTCGTGTTGTGTGGCATGTAAACCCGCCATGCCCGCGCGGGGCATGCGGCAGTGTGGCCGCACTATCGCAAAAAGGCCATATGCAATCAATGGCAGGAAAATGAAATGGCCGGCAAGGTAAAGATCGGCCACAACAACCACCGCGCAAACCGGGACTGACCGGTTCTGAGCCTGGCAACTGTTTTCAAGGTATATTGTGAATCCCCGCTTCGGCGGAGACGATGGAGTGGATGAACTCGTGTCGCGCAGTGAACCTGCCGACCACAGGAGATCAGCTCTTCCACCAGGCACTGGGCGCCATATCCAGATCAGCCGCCTGTTCGATGCCGTGCGCCAGTTTCAGGATGGTGGCCTCGTCGAACGGTTTGCCGATAAACTGCAGGCCCAGTGGCAAGCCATCCGCCGAAAACCCCGCCGGCACGGAAATGCCCGGCAGCCCGGCCATGTTCACCGTAACGGTGAAGATGTCGTTGAGATACATTTTCAGCGGGTCGTCCACGTTTTCTCCCAGCGCGAAGGCGGGCGACGGCGTGGTTGGCGTGAGCAGCGCATCCACCTGCTCGAAAACCGCATCGAAATCGCGCTTGATGAGCGTGCGCACCTTCTGCGCCTTCAGGTAATAGGCATCGTAATAACCGGCGGAAAGCACATAGGTGCCGATGAGCACACGGCGCTTCACCTCCGCGCCAAACCCTTGCGCACGCGTCAGCTCATACATGTCGGTGAGGTCGTCGGCCTCCACCCGCAGGCCGTAGCGCACGCCGTCATAACGCGCCAGATTGGAAGAGGCCTCCGCCGGGGCAACGATGTAATAGGCCGGCAGCGCATATTTCGTGTGCGGCAGGGAGACTTCCACGATTTCCGCGCCCTGCTCCTTCAGCCACTGCGCGCCCTGCTGCCACAGCTTTTCCATTTCCTTCGGCATGCCCTGCACGCGGTATTCCTTCGGAATGCCGATTTTCATTCCCTCGATGCCGCCGTCCAGTGCCGCCTCGAAATCCGGCACCTCGACATTGGCCGAAGTGGTGTCCTTCTCGTCATGGCCGGCCATGGAAGTCAGCATGATGGCGGCATCACGCACCGTGCGGGCAATGGGCCCGGCCTGATCCAGCGAGCTAGCAAAGGCCACCATGCCCCAGCGCGAGCAGCGCCCGTAGGTGGGCTTGATGCCCACCGTGCCGGTAAAGGCCGCGGGCTGGCGAATGGAGCCGCCGGTATCCGAGGCAGTCGCCGCCGCGCACAGTCGTGCCGCCACGGCAGCCGCCGAACCGCCCGAAGAGCCGCCGGGGGTGAGCTTCGCCTCATCTCCCTTGCGCCGCCACGGATTGACCACCGGGCCATGACAGGACGTCTCGTTGGACGAGCCCATGGCGAACTCGTCCATGTTCAGCTTGCCCAGCATCACCGCGCCGTCCCGCCACAGATTGGCGGTAACGGTGGATTCATAGCGCGGGCGGAAGTCCCGCAGGATGTTCGAGCAGGCCTGGGTATGCACATCACGGGTGGCGAACAGGTCCTTCACGCCGATGGGCACGCCCTCCAGGGGGCGCGCCTCACCCTTGCTCAGGCGGGCATCACTCTCTGCGGCCATTTCCAGCGCCTTTTCCGCCGTGCTGGCAATGTAGGCATTCAGCGCGCCATTGGCCGCCTCGATGGCCTGCAAATAGGCCTCGACGAGTTCGCTGGCGCTGAATTCACCCTTCTTCAGGCCATCACGCGCCTGCTCCAATGTCAGATCGGTAAGTTCGGACATTCATCCAGCCCTTCAGATATCTGTATCTGATTATTCAACCACCTTGGGAACAACGAAGAAGTTGCCCTCGCGCCTTGGCGCATTGGCCAGGATGTCGTCCGCGCAATTGCCGTCGGCTACCACATCGGCGCGCTTCTTCATCGGCATGTCTTCCACCGAGGTCATCGGCTCCACGTCAGCCGTATCCACTTCGTCGAGCTGGCCGATCCAGTCGAGAATGGCCGACAACTCCCTGGCCATCGGCTCCAGTTCTTCCTCGGCAATGCGTATGCGCGCCAGCCGCGCGATGCGCTGCACCGTCTCTGTATCCACGGACATTCGCGATTCTCCCGTGTGCATCCAGTTTTTGCGTGTCCGCTTGATAACGCAGGGCCGCCCCGCACGCAATGCACAAGCATTGTGCCTGCTACCGAACTCCCGAAGAAACAGCTTCATCACAGACACCTCTTGTCTACCCCTTGTCTGTGGTGGTTGACGAGACAATCAGGACAATGACGAAAATTGCTATCGCGCCACAGCCGCGCCTGCTTTTCAGCAGCCCCGGCATGTTGCAAACAACATGCATGCAGGCGCCTGCGGAAATTTTGGTCTCCATGCGATAAGGGGCCTTGTCGAGAGCAGAAATGCACACGAGTTCGAAGGCGTGCGTAATGAGTCTGCCCTGCCTGCGCTGGCAGCATCAGGCGCCGCTTTCGCGGATGGGGGGCGCGAATTGCAGCGCCATGTCCCACGGCAGGAAAATCCAAGTATCCTGCGACACCTCGGTAATGAAAGTATCCACCAGTTGCACCCCGGCGGGCTTGGCATAAACGCAGGCGTAATGCGCGTTCGGCAAGAGCTCGCGGGTGAATTTCAGCGTCTTGCCGGTGTCCACCAGGTCATCCACCACCAGCACCCCGGCGCCGCCATCCTTCAGATATTTCTCCGCCGGCCTTTTCAGCATGTTCAGTTCGCCCTGCCTGCTGAAATCGTAGGAAGCGATGCCAATGGTTTCGATGTCGCGCAGGTCAAGCTCGCGCGCGACGATGGCCGCAGGCACCAACCCGCCTCGGGTAATGGCCAGCACTGCATGAAATGGGCCCTTCTCCGCCAGCCGCCAGGCCAGCGCGCGGGCATCCCGGTGGAACTGGTCCCACGAAACAGGGAACCCCTTGCGGTAGCGTTCGTCCAGGTCAGGCCCGGTGTTTTGCATGTGCCTTTCTCTCCATATGTTGCGCCTTGTGCAGGCGAGCCATTTCAGAGGTGTTGCACTAGGGTCTGGACTCAATACCTGAGCACTCCCCATGGGCATTTTGGCTGCATATCAGGCGGTTTTTCGTTCTTGCCAATAGCTCCACTATTGCCTGCGAACGAAAAGCCGCTGCTATTTTGCCAAAATGCCCATGAGAAGCACTCATTTATTGAGACCAGACCCTAGATGTTCGGGATTTCCCGCCTGCCTTGGGACAGGACCCATAAATTTTTACGGCATCTGTGGCGTTCATGCTGCATATCAACGCCTTTTTGCCCTTGGAAATACCTACAGGCATTCCCGGCGGGCAAAAAACGCTGATATTTTTCGCAAATGACGCACCTACCATGCCTCTTAATGGGCCCCGGGCCCAGGAAAGCCCGTTTCGGTGCAAATGACCATCAAATTCCCAACATAACCAAAAACAGCTCCCGGACGAGAGAAATTTCATCACTCCATGGCAAGGAAGAGAAGGGAAGGCAGCATCCGGCAGGAACAATCAACAGCATCAGCACTCACCCCGGGCCGGCAGGATGGCGGGGCGGCCACTTTTCAGGCCAATGACCCGCTCGCCGCGCAGCAATTGCAATGCCAGATCGCCAAAAACCTCGCGGCGCCAGCCCTTCAGCACTGGCAGATCCTCGCGCCCGGCGGCCAGTTTTTCCAGGTCGGCGGCGGAGGCAAGGAGTTTCGGTGCAATGTTCTCTCGTTCGCAGACGATCTTGAGCGCCAACTTCAGGATGTCGGCGCGCGCCTGGGTGCCTTCCGGGTGGGGCTTTTCGCGTTTCGCCAGCTGTGGAAGTTGTTCCTTTGGCAGGGCCAGCACCTCCTCCACCAGCTTCACGATGGCCTTGCCAGCCCCCTTCCGGGCCTGATCGGCGGAGACATTGCGCAAGGCGGCCAATGCCTTCTCGGTGCGTGGCATTTCACTGGCGATCTCGACAATGGCCTCGTCCTTCAATATGCGGCGGCGCGGTAGGTCGCGGCGCTGGGCTTCCTCCTCGCGCCAGCGGGCCAGGCGCTGCAGCAAAGCCAGTTGCCGCGCATCACGCGGGCGAAATTTGATGCGCCGCCATGCCTCGTCGACGTCCTGTTCGTAGGTTTCACGGCTGGTGAGAATGGCCAGCTCTTCCTTCAGCCAGGGTTCGCGCCCGGAGCGGCGTAGTTCCTCGCGTAGCTTCTCGTAGGCCTCGCGCAGGTGCGTAACATCGGCCAGGGCATACTCCAGTTGCCGCTGCGACAGCGGGCGGCGCGCCCAGTCGGTGAAGCGCGAGCCCTTGTCGATTCGCACGCCGGTGAGCCTTTCCACCAGCGCGCCATAACTCACCTGATCGCCGAAGCCGCAGACCATGGCGGCGATCTGCGTGTCGAACAACGGCGCGGGTATGCGTCCGGCAAGATGATGGAAGATTTCCACGTCCTGCCGCCCGGCATGGAACACTTTCAGCACCCTCTCATCGGCCAGCAGGTCGAAGAATGGCGACAGGTCGATGCCTTCGGCCAACGGGTCGATGATGACCGCCTCGCGTGCGCCGGCCACCTGGATCAGGCACAACCTGGCCCAATAGGTGCGTTCGCGGATGAATTCAGTATCCACGGTGATGTAGTCTTCCGCCGCGAGATCCCGGCAGAGATCGCGCAGCGCCGCCGTTTCAGTGATGATCCGCATGCCCGCCTGCCATCAATTGTGGTAAATTGATATTGCAACGGTCAGGGATATTGCGCCGCGGCACACAGGACGTCAACCGCAACGCGACAGGGGTGCCGGGAATTTTCTCCCGTCCTGTTTCGGCCACCCGCGCCCGGCACGGCTCAGGCAACATTGAGGCGGCGGAAACGATTGTAGAGCAGGAATGGCAGGCCGGAAAGCAGCACGTCGAGGTAGTGCGGTTGCTGGTAGAAGCCATTCAGCGACAGCCGCGGCAAGGCGGTGAGATGATCCGCATGTTCGGCATAGAGGTGGCCCTTGCGGGTGGTGAGCGCCAGCGTGAAGCCCAGTTCCCGCGCCAAGGCAAACTCGCGCGGTCCGGCGGAATCGGCATCGCCATAGGGATAGGCCAGCATGTCCGCCGCCACCCCCAGCTCCTGCTGCAGGCGCTGGCGCGAGGCGGCCATCTCGTGGCGAGCCTCATCTTCCGGCGTGCGCGCCAGCGCCCGGTGATGCAGCGTGTGCGCGCCGATGTCGCACAGCTCGTCGGCGGCGATCTCGCGCAGCTCGTTCCAGTCCATGATCAGCTCGCGACACTGCTGATGCACATCCACGCCGTGGCGCGCGGCAAAACGGATGATGAATTCGCGCTGGGCATGCTCGTCCATGTAACGGATGGCAGGATAGAGCATGTCCCATGCCGCCTGCTTGTCGGCGGCACTGACCATGGGAATGGATCGCGGCAAGCCGGGCAGATCGCAGTGCAGCACATCGTTGGCGCGGATGACCTGCTCCAGCGCATCCCACCACAATTCGCCTTCTCCATCGGCATAGGCCGGAGCGACGAAGATGGTGAAGGGCGCCTCGTGGCGGCGGAACACCTCCCAGGCGTGTTCCATGTTGTCGCGGTAGCCATCATCCAGCGTGAATGCCGCAAAGGGGCGCCGCGCCTTGCCTTCGCGCGCGGCGGCCAACCGTGCGGGCACCTCGCGCAGGGGGATGATGTCATAGCCCTGCTGGCGAGTGATGGCTATGGCGGCATCCAGGAATTCCGGTGTAATGGCCAGCCCCGCATTGGGCGCGAAGGCATCTCCAGCCGTGCCTGTGGTGCTGGCGGCGCTGAAGGTAGCGGGCAGCACGCGATGCAGCATGAACACCACGCCCACGCCACGGCAAGTGCCGCGGCTGGCGCGCGCCAGCCCGGAACGGTGCAGCACATCCAGCACGGTGCGGTAAACAAAGGACATGACGGATGTTCCCTTCCCGAAACAATCCCGATACTCGTCCGGGCAGGATGACATGAAAAGGTTGCCTTGCCGCAAACGCGAAACCGGCAATTGCGCCGGGTCTCGGCAACCTTGCGTTAACACTTCCATGCCCGCTCCCACCGGGACAAGTGTTCAGCGCTTGTGGCGCAGGCGGGCATAATTGAAATGCTGCACCCGCCCGGCGGGCGTGATGTGATGTTCATCCACCGTTTCCAGCAACTCGAACGCATCACCCAGCTCCGCGGCAATGCTGTGTGGCGAATGACGCATCACCGGCAGGCCGGAGCATTTCTCCGGGCCATCGGGCGCGAAGGTGGCAATGATGACATGTCCGCCGGGTTTCAGGGCGCGGGTGAGCACTTGCACGTAGCGGCGGCGGTCTTGCGCATCGGTGAGAAAATGAAACACTGCGCGATCATGCCAGATATCGTAGCGGCGCGTGGGTTGCCATTGCAGCACATCGGCGGCAATCCATTCCACATGCCCTGCCCGCTCGCCAACGCGTGCGCGGGCTTTTTCCAGCGCCTCGGGCGCAATGTCCAGCACGGTGAGATCGTCATGGCCGGCATCGAGCAGATGATCCACCAGCGTGGAAGCGCCGCCTCCGGCATCGATCAGCGCTGCGTGCGCGCCGCAGCCGGTGTTGGCAATCAGCCGCAGGGATGTTTCCGGGCGGGCCTGATACCAGCTCACTTCATCCTCGTTTTTCGTGGCGTAGACACCACTCCAGTGCTGTTGCATGGTATCAGGTGCCTTGTCGGCATCAGGTGCCTTGTCGCGCGCCTTGCCGTGCGGGGTATTGACCGAACTCATGGTGTTTGCCTGCTCCTTGCGGCATGTTGCGACAGGGATGTTGGCAATTCCGGCGGAGGTTGCAAGAGGATCACGCAGTATTGATTGATGGAGGCAGGGGCATGGCTCGGCACGAAGGCAGGAACAGCGGGCGGCGCGACAGAGCCAGCCTTGGCAAGGGGGATGACAGAAGAAGTGGCAAGGGTGATGGCAAAGCATGCGACAGGAAGCGCCAGGGTGCGGATGCACGGCCCTGCTTCTCGCCGCTGGCGGAAAACGAGGAGATCCTCTACGGCATTCACACCGTGCGCGAAGCGCTGCACAACCCGGGCCGCAAGATATTGCGCGCCTTCGCCACGCTGAACGCGGTAAAGAAGCTGCAACAGGACTTCCGCACCGCCGGCATCACGCCGGAGGTGGTGCGTCCGCAGGAGCCTTCGCAGCGGCTGGGCGCGGAGGCGGTGCATCAGGGAGTGTTGCTGTTCGCCGAGCCACTGCCCGCACCAACTTTGGCCGATGTGGCTGCGCGGGAAGGCGTGCTGTTGCTGCTGGATCAGGTAACCGACCCGCACAACGTCGGCGCCATCCTGCGCAGTTGCGCCGCCTTCGGCGTGCGTGCGCTCATCACCACCGCCCGGCACGCCCCGTCGCTGGCCTCCGGCGTGCTGGCCAAGGCGGCCAGCGGCGCGCTGGAGCATGTGGCGCTGGTGCGCGTGGTCAACCTGGCCCGCGCCATGGATGAGTTGCGCGGCCATGGCTTCACCCTGTGGGGGCTGGATAGCGACGGCGAGGGCGAACTGCGCTGCGGCATGGACGTGCCCGGCAAGGTCGCATTGGTATTGGGCGCAGAGGGCAAAGGCCTGCGGCGCAAGACACGCGAGACATGTGATGCGGTGCTGCGGCTGGACATGCCTGGCGCAATCCGCTCGCTGAACGTTTCCAACGCCTGCGCCATTGCCCTGTTCGCCCTGCATTCGGGCCAGGCGGGCAACTGACTCCGCTACCGCCCTGCCCTGTATGGCGGCCTGGCGACGCCTCAATCCTTCTCGATGCGGTATTTCTCGTGGCAGCCCTTGCAGGCAGCGCGCATCTCGCGGGCGATGTCCGGCAGGGTGGCGGCGTTGGCTTCCATCAGCAGCAGAGCGGTGCGCTTCAGCTCATCGGCGCGCTGGCGGAAATCGTCGAAGTTCCGCCAGATGGCGGGCGCGGCCTCGCTGGGATATTGCAGCGAACCCTGCGGAAACAGGTGCGGGATGCGCTCGGCATGGCGCAGGATCTCACGCCCCTGCCTGTGCACCAGATTCGCGTCGAACGGCTTTTTGCCCTGCAGCATGGCATTGATGGGGCGCAAGCTTTTCTCCATGCGCATCATGCCCTTCATGCGCTCTTTCACCACGCCTTGCGCGCCCTTGTGCGCCTGTATCTCATGTGCGGGCAACAGCATAATGGCAGCAGACAACATTGTTGCGGCAAACATGCCGCGCCTGTGCAAGGTTTTCATCTTCGCGACTCTCTCTTGCAGGTGCTCCACCCTGATATGGTCATGCGGGATTATCGCATGTGATAATCATGTGCACCTGACAATGGCGTGAGTGAAAGCGTCCGGCATCTCCGTGCAGCACCTTGCCGACATGGCGGTGCGGAACAGACTGTGGCAATGGAGCTGGCGTGCCTGGCGGCGGCAACATCGGCCAGTGGCATGCACTTGCATCCCACTGGATTGCGCATATTCAACCGCGGATTTTCTCCACCACCTCCGGATCCACCGGCTTCAACTGCACCGATTCGCCACAGCCGCAAGCGGAAATCTGGTTGGGATTGTCGAAGACGAAACCGGCCTTCAGCCTGTCTTCCTGGTAATCCATGGTGGAGCCCAGCAGATAGAGCAATGCGCCCGGGTCGATGTAGACCTTCACGCCGTCCTGTTCCACCACGTCATCGCCGGGGTTGGGCTCTTCCGCCCACTGCATGTCGTATTCATAGCCTGCGCAGCCGCCTTCCTTCAGCGATATGCGCAAGCCCGCACCAGGTTTGCCGGATTTCTCCTGCAACGCACGAATACGCGCCACGGCAGCATCGGTCAGATTGAGGATTGCCATACCGGTCATTTGTCCTGGCTCCTTTCGTCATTGCTGCGGCGTGTGGCAGGCAAGCCTGCCATTCATTGCCGGATCAAAACATGTTCAGCGCAAGGCGCGCCTCGTCGGACATGCGCGACATGTCCCACGGCGGGTCGAACACCAGGTTGACCTTCACGTCATTCACGCCTTCCACCTCCGCCACGGCCTTCTGCACCCAGCCGGGCATGTCGCCCGCCACCGGGCAGCCCGGCGCGGTCAGCGTCATGTCGATGGTAACAGTGCGATCATCGGCAATGTCGATACGGTAGATCAGCCCCAGTTCGTAGATGTCCACCGGGATTTCCGGGTCGTAGATGGTCTTCAGCGCGGCGATGATGTCCTTCGTCAAACGCTCCAGCTCATCGCGCGGAATGGCCGATTTCGCCGCCTCCTCATCGGGCACGATATAACCGCCCTGCCCTTCCGCGGCATCGGCATCAAAGCTGCCGGCATCTTCGCCGGGGTTCACGTCAATGGCCGCGGAGGCCTGCGAAGGCTGCGCGGCCTGCGGCGCGGCGCCGGCTTGCGGCGGCGGCGCTTCATCGGCCTTGCTGGCGACATCGAGCACCTCGCGCGCATCAGGTTGTGCCACGGGCTGTGATGTGGGCTGTTTCTCCGGCTCGTCCTCCTGCTTCGTCGCCGGCTTCCAGCTCGACAGCTTCGGGATCATCCCGTCATGGTGCGTCGCCTGCTGGCCAGACCGGGGCGCGGGCTGTGCCGACAGAGCCGACGAAGCCGAAGGAGCCGCCGCGGGTTGCGCCGACGGGTGCGCCGCTGCCTGCACGCGCGCGACCTCCTCCACCATCGGATCACCCTGCGCCGCCTGCTCGGCGATCTTGCGCGCGGCTTCCTGTTCGGCCTTGCTCATGGCCTCTTCCAGGTCGGGCTTGCCGCCTTCCCTGTTGGCCAGCATCTGCGCCTTCAGCGCATCCACGTAGGCACGCATCTGCGCCTTCAACTCGCGCTTGATCTGCTCGCGCTCTTCAGGTGTGAAGCGGCGCCCCTTTCCCTGCGTCTTGTCATCGGCCCGATCACTCATGGCACCACCTTGCATGCAAAACATCCTTGCCTTTTCCGGCACATCCTGCGTTTCGCGTTTCGCCTTCTGCCCTGCCCGCCTCCTCTGTGCCGCCCTCGAATGATGAACAAGGCGGCGGAGATGGCGAGCAGGGCGTATTTCACATGAAGAACATCTTCGCCTTCTCCAGCGCCTCGGCCAGTGCATCCACTTCTTCGATCGTGTTGTACATGGCAAAGCTGGCGCGGCAGGTGCTGCGCACGCCAAAGCGTTGCAGGATGGGCTGCGCGCAATGGGTTCCGGCGCGCACCGCCACGCCGTATCGATCGATGATCTGCGCCAGGTCATGCGAGTGCACGCCTTGCAGCTCGAAGGAGACGATCGCACCCTTCTCCCGCGCCGTGCCGATAATGCGCAATCCCTCCAAGCCGCCGAGCCGCTCCGTCGCATAAGTCAGCAGTGCCGCCTCGTGCGCGGCAATCTTCTCGCGCCCGATGCCGTCCATGTATTTCAATGCCTCGCCCAGGCCGATGGCCTGCACGATGGGTGGCGTGCCGGCCTCGAAGCGATGCGGTGGCGCGGCATAGTCGATTGTCTCCGGCGTAACCTCGCCCACCATCTCGCCCCCGCCCATGTAAGGCGGCAGCTTCTCCAGCCATTCGGACTTGCCATACAGCACGCCGATACCGCTGGGGCCATAGGTCTTGTGCCCGGTGAAGACATAGAAATCGGCGTCGAGATCGCGCACGTCCACCGGCAGGTGCACCGCCGCCTGCGACCCGTCAACGAGCACCGGCACACCGTGCTCATGGGCAATGCGGATCATCTCCTTCACCGGTGGAATGGTGCCCAGCGCGTTGGACATGTGGGTCAGCGCCACGATTTTCGTGCGCGGCGTGAAGAGCCTTTCGTATTCCTCGACGATGAGCTGGCCATCATCATCCACCGGGATCCATTTCAGCACCGCGCCCTTGCGCTCGCGGTGGAAATGCCACGGCACGATGTTGGAATGATGCTCCAGCAGCGAGACGATGATCTCGTCGCTCTCGCCGATGAACGCCTGGCCGAAGCTGGCCGCCACCAGGTTGATGGCCTCCGTGGCGTTGCGGGTGAAGACGATCTCGTCGGTGGAAGCAGCGTTGAGAAAGCCGCGCACCGTCTCGCGCGCCGCCTCGAAGCGCTCCGTGGCCAGGTTGGAGAGATAATGCAGCCCGCGGTGCACGTTGGCATATTCCTCCGCATAGGCGCGGGATACGGCATCGATGACACATTGCGGCTTCTGGGCCGATGCGCCGTTGTCCAGATAGACCAGCGGCTTGCCGTGCACCTGCCGCGACAGGATGGGAAAATCCGCGCGGATGCGTTCCACATCAAGGGCCGCGGCTCCCGCCTTTCTGGCCAGCACCTCCGTCATGCCGCCGCCTCCGGCTTGCCACCCCGTTCCGCGCCCTCGGCCAGCCACCGTTCTGCATGGGCGGCCAGCGCCTCGCGCACGGCCTCTTCCTCGATGCCATCGAACACTTCGCCGACAAAGGCCGCCACCAGCAACGCCCGCGCCCGGCGCTCGGAAATGCCGCGCACGCGCAGGTAGAACATCTGCTCCTCGTCCAGCGCGCCGACCGTGGAGCCATGCGCACAGGCCACGTCGTCGTGATAGATGGTCAGCTCCGGCTTGGAGTCGAACTCCGCTGCCTCACCCAGCAACAGGCCATGCGCCGCCATCTGCCCATCGGTGGCCGAAGCCCCCGGCGCGACGTTGATCAGCCCCTGAAAGACCCCGCGCGCATGTTCGTCCATCACGCACTTGAAGGTCTCGCGCGAGGCGCCGTGCGCCTTGGCATGGTTGATCAGCAGCCGCGTGTCGGCATGCTGCCGCCCGCGGATCAGATAGGCGCAATTGGTGGTGATGTCGGCATGCTCGCCGTTCAGATGCACTTCCGTGTGCTGGCGGTGGTAACGCCCGCCGGTGAGCAGCGTGGTATCGTGCAACGTGGCATGGCCCAGCACCTCCGCGCGCAGCGCCGCAAGGCGAATGGCCTGCTCGTCGGTCTCGTTCACCTGCACGCGGCGCAGGCTGGCATGGTCATGCACGATGGCCTTCGTCGCCACATTGGCCACATGATCGCCGCCGCCCAGTTGCGCCTCGTAGAGGGTGAAGGAAGCGCCCTCCTCCACCCGGATGAAATGGCGCAGCGCGGTGGAATGCCCCGCACCGGTGAGAATGTTCACCAGCAACAGCGGAATGCCCGCCCGCACCCCGGTGCGCACGCGGATCAGCGCGCCATCGCCGGCATGGGCCAGGTTGAGCAGATCCATCGCGTCGTGCTCGTCGGCGGCGAGATCGGCCCAGTCGATGGGCAGCGGCGTTTCCGACAGGGCGACGACCTCCACCCCCTCTTCCTCCATCAGCCGCGACAGTTCCGGGGCGAAGCGGCCATCGACGAACACCATCGTTGCCGCATCGGCCACCTTCAGCAGGTGATCATCCAGCAATGCCCGCGCCGCCTCGGCTGCCGTTTGCGGCTCCGCCAGTGGCGTGTAGAGCGCGTTCAGGTGGCGATGAATGTCGCTCCAGCGCCAGTTTTCCGTGCGTGGGGTGGGCAGGCCCAGCTCGGCAAAGCGTGCGAAGGCCGCCGCGCGCTGCGGCTGCAGCCACGCCGGGTCGGCCTGAAAGTCTGCCAGCGCCTCCCGCCAGGCCTGTTCCGCCGCCAGCATGTTGATCGGCTTGCTCATGCTTGCCATCTCCTCATGCTGCGTCCTGCACGAAGGCGGCATAGCCTTCCTTTTCCAGTTGCAAGGCCAGTTCCTTGCCGCCGGAGCGGATGATGCGCCCATCGGCCATGATGTGCACGTGATCCGGCTCGATGTAGTTCAGCAGCCGCTGATAATGGGTGATCACCAGAAAGCCGCGCGTTTCGTCGCGCAGGGCATTCACGCCCTCGGCCACCACCTTCAGCGCGTCGATGTCCAGCCCGGAATCGATCTCGTCGAGAATGCACAGGGACGGCTGCAACACCGCCATCTGCAACACTTCCATGCGCTTCTTCTCGCCACCGGAGAAGCCGACGTTCACCGGGCGCTTGAGCATGTCCATGGAAATATCCAGTTCCCGCGCCTTCTCGCGCACCAAGCGCATGAAGTCCGGCGTGGAAAGCTCCTCCTCTCCGCGCAGCTTATGCTGGGAGTTCACGGCAATCTTCAGGAACTGCATGTAAGGCACGCCGGGGATTTCCACCGGATACTGCATGGCCAGGAACAGCCCCTTCGCGGCGCGCTCTTCCGGCTCCAGTTCGAGAATGTCCTCGCCGTCGAACAGCACCTCGCCGCCGCTCACCTCGTAGCCCGGCTTGCCGGCCAGCACATGCGACAGCGTGCTCTTGCCCGAGCCGTTCGGGCCCATGATGGCGTGCACCTCGCCACGATCCAGCGACAGCGACAGGCCTTTCAGGATTTCCTTCGCCTCGCCCGCATCCTCTTCATCTTCCGGCGTTACCTGCACCCGCAGGTCCTTCACTTCCAGCAGCATTTCACATTTTCCCGTTTCTGCTCCCTGTCATTGCCGGACTTGATCCGGCAATCCAGAGCTACACGCCGCGGCGTTTGCCGCCCTGGATGCCCGGCTCCAGACCGGGCATGACACATGACCATGTTTCTCGCGTCCCACTTCGGGCCTTTGACGTCATCTCCATGTCCCGGAGAAAACCCGTTGTCGTTGCCTTCTGCCTTCTGCGGCGCCAGCATGCGAAAGCTCCACCAGCGGCAGCCTTCGCCTACCCCACCGAGCCCTCCAGCGAAATGCCGATCAGCTTCTGTGTCTCGGCCATGAACTCCATGGGCAGTTTCTGGATCACCTCGCGCACAAAGCCGTTGACGATCAACGCCACGGCCTCCTCTTCCGGAATGCCGCGGGTGCGCAGATAGAACAGCTGATCCTCGGCGATCTTGCTGGTGGTGGCTTCATGCTCCACCTTCGCATGCGGTGTCTTGGCCTGAATGTAGGGCACGGTGTGCGCGCCGCACCTCTCGCCGATCAGCAGGCTGTCGCACTGGGTGAAGTTGCGCGCCCCGTGCGCCTTGCGGTGCACCGACACCAGCCCGCGATAGGTATTCTGCGACCTGCCGGCGGAAATGCCCTTGGAGATGATGCGGCTTTTCGTGTTGCGCCCCAGGTGCACCATCTTGGTGCCGGAATCCACCTGCTGGGCATTGTTGGAAATGGCGATGGAATAGAACTCGCCCACCGAATTGTCGCCGCGCAGGATGCAGGAAGGATACTTCCAGGTGATGGCCGAGCCGGTCTCCACCTGTGTCCAGCTCACCCTGGAGTTCCTGCCGCGGCAATCGGCGCGCTTGGTCACGAAGTTATAGACGCCGCCCCTGCCCTCCTCGTCGCCGGGATACCAGTTCTGCACCGTGGAATACTTGATCTCCGCATCATCCAGCGCGATCAGCTCCACCACCGCCGCATGCAACTGATGCTCGTCGCGCATCGGCGCGGTGCAGCCTTCCAGGTAGCTCACGTAACCGCCCTCATCGACGATGATCAGCGTGCGCTCGAACTGCCCGGTCTTTTTCTCGTTGATGCGGAAATAGGTGGACAGCTCCATGGGGCAACGCACGCCCTTCGGCACGTAGACGAAGGAGCCGTCGGTGAACACGGCGGAATTGAGCGCGGCGAAGAAGTTGTCGCCCTGCGGCACCACCGAGCCGAGATATTTCTGCACCAGATCCGGGTGGTTCTGGATGGCCTCGGAGATGGGGCAGAAGATGACGCCGGCCTTCTCCAGCTCCTCGCGGAAAGTGGTGGCCACGGAGACGGAATCGAACACCGCATCCACCGCCACCTTCGGCGCCCCCTCCACGCCAGCCAGCACCTCCTGCTCGCGCAGCGGAATGCCCAGCTTCTCGTAGGTCTTCAGGATTTCCGGATCCACCTCGTCGAGGCTCTTGATGCTCTTCTTCTTCGGCGCCGCATAATAGTGCAGATCCTGATAATCGATCGGCTCGTAGGTGATGTTGGGCCAGTGGCGCGGCTCTTCCATCTTCAGCCACAGCTCATAGGCTTTCAGGCGCCATTGCAGCATCCACTCCGGCTCGCCCTTCTTGCGCGAGATGAAGCGGATGATGTCCTCGTTCAGCCCCTTTGGAGCCTTTTCCGTCTCCACCTGCGTCTCGAAGCCATACTTGTATTTCTTCAGCTCCTCGACCTGGCGAATGGTGTCCTGATCGGCCATTGATCATCTCCGGTATTCGATGGCGCGGCAAACGGTTGCCTTGCATGGTTCAGGCATTGCGCGGCTCAGGCATCGGCCCTTTCGCGCCTGGCGCCTGCCTTCGCGCGGCTGCCGCCGGCAGCGTCGTGCATCGGCAACGCGGCAGTGCGCCGCACCTCCGCGGCCAGCGCCAGATTGCGCTTCTCGATAACATCGCCCAGGGTAATGTGCGAGAGAAAGCTGCATATCTGCCGGCTCAGCGCCGACCACAGCTCGTGCGTGATACAGGCCTCGCCATTCTGGCAACCTATCACACCATCACCATCAGCACACCGGGTTACCTGCAGCGCCTCGTCCGCGGCACGGATGATGTCGATGATGAAGGTTTCCTCCGGGTCGTGGCTGAGGCGGTAGCCACCGCCAGGCCCGCGCACCGACTCCACCAGCCCTGCACGGCGCAGCCTGGCGAAAAGCTGCTCCAGGTATTCCTGCGAGATGTTCTGGCTGGCGGCAATGGCGGCCAGCGGCACCGGCCTGTCGCTCTGGCGCACGGCCAGGTCGGCCATCGCCATGACGGCATAGCGGCCCTTGGTGGAAAGTTTCATGCCGGTCTCTCCCATATGCACCCCGGCGCACCCTGCCCCATGAGCAAGCAGGCGCGGCAACAGGGGCTTTGCAATTCCGGTCGCGCGGATGTATGCTTTCGCCTGTCGAGCAGCCGCGGCAACACCGCAAGACCACCCTGACAGCACCCGTTCGCGCCTGTTGTCTCATGCGATATAAAATACCCGACTAGCCTAATCAACTATTTTGCACCTGCCGCGCATGGCTTTTCACCTGTTGGAGCAAGAGACCGGTTGAGCGTGCCGCTTGCCCCGCCACGATATGCTTGCCATCCGCCACGCACGGCTTATATCTCTGGTGCCAGTTCGACACTTGGAAAAACAGCCCGAAACCGAGGACACATCCGAACCATGCCCGAGGTCATCTTCAACGGCCCGGCGGGGCGGCTGGAAGGCCGCTTCCATCCGGCGCAGGAACCCAACGCGCCCATCGCCCTGGTGCTGCACGGCCACCCGTGCTTCGGCGGCACCATGAACAACCCCATCCCGCACGCGCTGTATCACATGTTCGCGCGCAAGGGCTTTGCCGTGCTGCGCTTCAATTTCCGCGGCTGCGGGCGCAGCCAGGGCTTCTTTGACAATGGCGCCGGTGAGCTGGCCGATGCAGCGGCGGCGCTGGACTGGCTGCAGGGCCAGGTAAAGGAGGCGCGCACCTGCTGGCTGGCGGGGGTGTCGTTCGGCTCGTGGATTTCCATGCAGTTGTTGATGCGCCGCCCGGAAGTGCACGGTTTTCTCACCATCGCCCCCCTGGCGCGGCATTACGACTTCTCGTTCCTGGCGCCCTGCCCCACGTCGGGGCTGTTCATCAACGGCGAGCTGGACAAGGTAACCCCGCCGGAGGTGGTGGAAAACCTGGTGAAGAAGCTGAAGACACAGAAAGGCATCACCATCGAGCATCAGGTGCTGCCCGGCGCCAACCACTTCTTCGAGAACAAGGTGGAGGAGCTTGCCGACGCCTGTTCGGCCTATCTGGACCGGCGGCTGGAGGAAATGGGCATCATCGCCCCCGCCATGCCGCAACTGGAACAGAAGTGAGCGGCGCACACAAGCGCCTCGCTGACATAGCCTGTCAGGACGAATCAGCGCTGCGCTGCTGCAGCTCGCCGAGAAACTGGCAAAAATCCTCTGCCTCGCGGAAATTGCGATAAACCGAGGCATAGCGCACGAAGGCCACGTCATCGAGCTTGCGCAGGCCGTCCATTACCAACTCGCCAATCTGCAGGGAGGTGATCTCCGCATCGCCGCCGCTTTCCAGTTGCCGCACGATGCCGTTGATCATGCGTTCCACGCGCTCCTCGTCCACCTCGCGCTTGCGCAGGGCAATGTTGATGGAACGCGCCAGCTTGTCGCGGTCGAAGGGCACCTTCCGCCCGGAGCGCTTGATCACCGTCAACTCGCGCAACTGCACCCGTTCATAGGTGGTGAAGCGCCCGCCACAATCGGCACATTCACGCCGCCGGCGAATGGCCGCCCCGCCCTCCGCGGGCCGCGAATCCTTCACCTGCGTGTTCTCCGATGCACAAAACGGGCAGCGCATGGCTGTTGTTCCCTACCCCATTGGCTGGTCGTAGATGGGGAAGCGCCCGGTCAGCGCCAGCACCTTTTCCTTCACCGCCGCTTCCACCGCCGCGTTGTTCTCCTCGCCGTTTTGCGCCAGGCCGCGCAGCACTTCCAGGATCAGCTCGCCGGTGAGACGGAACTCTTCCTCGCCGAAACCGCGCGTGGTGGCCGCCGGCGAGCCAAGGCGAATGCCCGAGGTTACAAAGGGCTTTTCCGGATCGTTGGGAATGGCGTTCTTGTTGCAGGTGATGTTGGCCCTGCCCAGCGCCGCTTCTGCCGCCTTGCCGGTCAGCCCCAGTGGCCGCAGGTCAACGAGGATGACATGGGTGTCCGTGCCGCCGGAGACGATGGCCAGCCCGCCATCCACCAGCGTTTGCGCCAGCACCTTCGCGTTGCGCACCACTGCTTCGGCATAGGCCCTGAACTCCGGGCGCAGCGCCTCGCCGAAGGCCACCGCTTTCGCCGCGATCACATGCATCAGCGGCCCGCCCTGCAGGCCGGGGAAGATGGCGGAATTGATCTTTTTTGCCAGATCGGCGTCGTTGGTGAGGATCATGCCGCCGCGCGGGCCGCGCAACGTCTTGTGGGTGGTGGTGGTAACCACGTGGGCATGCTCCAGCGGGTTGGGGTGCACACCACCAGCCACGAGCCCTGCGAAATGCGCCATGTCCACCATCAGCCATGCCCCCACCGCATCGGCAATGGCGCGAAAACGGGCAAAGTCGATGATGCGCGGATAGGCCGAACCACCGGCAATGATGAGCTTCGGCTTGTGTTCCTTCGCCAGCCGTTCCGCCTCGTCGTAATCGATGAGATCCGTGCCCTCTTCCAGCCCGTAGGCAACCACGTTGAACCACTTGCCCGACATGTTCACCGGCGAGCCGTGGGTGAGGTGCCCGCCAGAGGCCAGCGACAGCCCCATGATGGTATCCCCCGGCTGCAGCAGCGCCAGGAACACCCCCTGATTGGCCTGCGAGCCGGAGTTCGGCTGGACGTTGGCGAATTCAGCATCGAACAGCTTTTTCGCCCGCTCGATGGCCAGTTCCTCGGCCACGTCCACATACTGGCAGCCGCCATAATAGCGCCGCCCTGGATAGCCCTCGGCATACTTGTTGGTCAGCACCGAGCCTTGCGCCTCCATCACCGCGCGCGAGACGATGTTTTCCGAGGCAATCAGCTCGATCTCGTTCTGCTGGCGCGACAGTTCCCGCGCAATGGCGCGCATGACATCGGCATCCGATCCGGTCAGTGGACGGGTGAAGAAACCGGAGTGGGTGGTTTGCGGCATGTGGCCTTTCCTCTCGTGCAATGCATCGCCGCCCAGTCCGGGCAGCGGCAAGAGCCCCGTTGTTCGGCTTCGCTTATGGCAATGCGCCCATGCAAAAGCAAGGCAGCGCGCCACGAAATCCGCAAGCGCGCCGCCTGTTGTCTTCAATCATGCAGCCGCCAGTCACTCGGCTGCCTCGCGCTGTGGCAAATTGCGCGGTAGCTCCAGCTCGTCCCACAGGGTGTCCAGCGCCTCCACCATCTCGTCGATGTATTCGGGCGTGTGGAACGGCCCTGGCGTGAGGCGGATGCGCTCCGTGCCCACCGGCACGGTGGGATAGTTGATGGGCTGCACATAGATATCGTAGCGTTCCATCAAAGTGTCGGTGAGCTGCTTGCAGCGCTTGGCATTGCCCACCATCACCGGCACGATGTGGCTGGGCGTAACGATGACCGGCAAATGCCTGTCCAGCAGCTTCTCGCGCAGCAGCGCGGCGTGTTTCTGCTGCAGTTCGCGCTCGCGGCTCGATGCCTTCAGGTGGCGCACCGAGGCCAGCGCCCCGGCGGTGAGCACCGGCGAAAGCGAGGTGGTGAAGATGAACCCCGCGGCATAGGAGCGGATGGCGTCGGTAACGTCGGCATCGGCGGCGATGTAGCCACCCATGATGCCGAAGGCCTTGGCCAGCGTGCCCTCGATGATGTCGATGCGCTCCAGCAGGCCCTCGCGCTCGCACACGCCGCCGCCGCGCGGACCATACATGCCAACCGCATGCACCTCGTCGATGTAGGTCATGGCGTTGTATTTTTCGGCCAGATCGCAGATCTCGGCGATCGGCGCGATGTCGCCATCCATGGAATAGACCGACTCGAAGGCAATCAGTTTCGGCGCGTCCGGGTCGGCCTCCTTCAGCAGTTGCTCCAAGTGCTCCAGATCATTGTGGCGGAAGATGCGTTTCTCGCCGCGCCCGTGGCGGATGCCCTCGATCATCGAGGCATGGTTGAGCGCATCGGAGAAGGTAATCAGGCCGGGCAGCAGCTTCGCCAAGGTGGAGAGCGTGGCCTGGTTGGCCATGTAGCCGGAGTTGAACAACAGTGCGGCCTGCTTGCCGTGCAGGTCGGCAAGTTCCTGCTCCAACTGCACGTGATACCATGACGTGCCGGCAATGTTGCGCGTGCCGCCAGCGCCGGCGCCCACATCATCCAGCGCCTCGTGCATGGCGGCCAGCACATCCGGGTGTTGAGCCATGCCGAGATAGTCGTTGGAGCACCAGACGGTTACTTCCTTCACGTTGCCGGCGTCGTCGTAATACAGGGAGCGTGGATAGTTGCCGCATTTGCGGCGAAGCTGGGCGAAATAGCGGTAGCGCCCCTCATCGTGAAGTTTCTCGATGGCCTCGCGGAATACACGCTTGTAATTGATGTTCGCCATGATACCGACGCTCCCCACTGCCGCCCGCCTGCCACATTGCGCATGGCGCGCGCTGTTGCGGGCATGGCGTTCCTCACCGCCGCTGTTGAGCATTCCCTCCCCTTGCCGCGATGGCAAGGATAACGCCAGCAAAAATCCACGCGGCAGTTAATTCCGCTTCATGAATAACTTTTCAGCCATACAGATGGCAAGGGGGCACGGCGGGATGGCATGCAGGCAGAGCCATCGGCGACCGGATTGCAGTCAACCCGGCTGAGGTCAGCCCGGCTGACCGGCCAGCCGGCCAACGGGCTGTGGCTGGCCGAAGACGAAGCCGGTACCGTCGAGGCGGTAGATATCCTCGCGGAAGCGCACGAAGCCGTCGGCCATGGGCCAGGCGGTAAGATAGGCCCAGATGACGGCGGGCTTGTTGTCCACGTGCACGTCGATGCGCTCCTTCGAGCGCACCACCTGCTCGATGCGCCGCCTGTCCCAGCCGGGCGTGCCGCGCAGGATCCATTCGGTGAGAACATGCACCTGTTCCACGCGCACGCAGCCCGACGAGAAATAACGCTGCGAAGACGTGAAAAGCTGCTTCGTCGGGGTGTCGTGCATGTAGACGGCATATCTGTTGGGAAAGTTGATCTTCACCGTGGCCATCGCATTGCCGTCCCCAGGATCCTGGCGGAAGACATAGCGCCGGATGTCAATATCCGGCCACGGCAGTGTATCGGGGTCGACTTCCGGGCCGTTGAAGCCATCATGAATGCGGATGCGCTGCTGCTGCAGGAAGCGCTTCGGATTGCCGCTCTTCATGGCCTGCGGAATGATGTCGCGGCGCACGATGGAGCGCGGCGCTGTCCAATAGGGGTTGAAGTTCAGTTCGCTGACCTTCGAGATGAGCGCGGGGGAAGGTCTGTCGGGCATGCCGACGATGCAGTTGTGACGAGAGTAGACCACTCCGTTCTGCACAGCGTCGATCTGGATGGCGGGAATGTTCACCAGGATATATCGCGGGGCAATGCCCCGCACTGCCCATTCCACCCGCGGCTGGTTGGCCAGCAGGGTTTCCAGCCGTGTCTCGGCAGGCACGTTCAACGCGTCGATGGTGGCATTGTCCACATGGCCCATCACCCTGAGGCCATGATTTCGCTGAAAGCGCATGACCGCCTGGACCACCTGCTTGTCGAAACGCTTCGAGCCACGCGCTTGTGGCGGCAGATATCCCTCGCGGATCAAGCGCTCGCGCAGCGCGCGCACCAGCCTGCCGCGGCTGCCGGCCACCAGCGTGCGTCGCAAGTGCGGCAGTTGCGGCCAGCCACCGGCGCGAGCGATCATGTCGTAATGGGCAATGGCTTCTTCCATCAGCTGCGGCGTGGCCTCACCCAGCATCGGCGACACGGTGGAGGCATCGCCAAAAACTTCCGTCTTTGTCGGCGGCGCCAGCATGCGGCGGTTGAAGTTGCTGATCTTGCGGGCCTGAGCGGGCACTGCCGGCAGCGCGCCCGCCGCCAATCCCACGGCTATCAGCCCCAGCATGTCCCTGCGCGAAAGCGTCATGCAATCCGTTCCCCTGACTGATGCACCGGCTGGCGCAAATGTCCTCTACACCGTGATACATGATGTGCCGCAATACATAACATGCCTTGCGATGTGTTCGCATCACAACGCATTTCACAAGATCGCGCGCGAATGAACTCTTCGCAACATTTCGCAACATTGCGCCAGTTTCGTGGCGGCGGGCGCTCCCCTGCCCCCGTCGCTCCGTCGCGGTTCTCAGTGTTTCGGCGGCTGGCAGATCTTCCCTGCCCGGATGGCGCGCGCGGTGTTGAAGGCCAGCCAGGCAATGAGCACGCTCAGCCCCACCAGCATGATCAGCGCCAGCCACTGGAAAAAAGCGCCGCCCACCTTCTCGGCCATGACGAAGGTGGCCGTGGTCATGGCTGCCAGGGGAAACGAATAGGCCCACCATGACAGGAAGAACGGAAGCCTCAGGAAACGCGGCAGTTCGATGAGCATCAACAGCGTGAAGAACAGCGCCAGATGGTAGAGCACGCGGGCAAAGGCATCGATATTGCCGCCGTTCAGCTCGACATAGGCGAGAAAGCCCACTGCCGGCGGGGCAATGAGGATGAACAGGGTGGGCAGCAGCATTGGTGGCAGCGGGTCATGAAAGAGGATGCGGTAGAAAACGATGACCAGCAGTATCACCCAGAAGGAGATGCCGATGCCAAAGAAGAACCATGACAGCTCCGTGTGTCCCAGCGGCACACCGGCCAGCGGCGCCACCACATTGCCCACCGCCGGGATGAACCATGCCGGGTTGATGTGGCCCAGCTCGAAGTGGTCATTGTGGACCCAGCTGCGCACGATGTGCAGGGTCAGCACCAGATGCAGCGCCGCACCCGCCGCCCACAGCAAGGTGGCAAAACGTGGCGTCAGCGGCAGCATGCACAGCGCCAGCAGAAGCAGCGAGATGGAGATGGTCGGCGCGAAGGCGCTCATCACCGGATGGTTGAACTCGTTCTTCACCGCTTCCGGATAGCGCAGCAGCTTCATCACGTAGAAGCCCAGCAACACGGCGAAGACGGCAAGGGTGAGCAGCCCCAGAAGGTGCGAAACCAGCCCCGTGGTGCCCAGTAGCTCCGCTCCCTTGCGCCAGGCCAGTGTCAGGCCCGACAGGCCCATGGTCAGGGCGAAGAACGACACGGGAAAGAATTTCAGCCGCATGCCCTCGGCGGGATGTGCTGCCTCGCCGGGCGTGGCGGACGCCTGTGTCGGATTACCGCTCATTTTCCCAACTCCGTCGATATTGGAAGCATTGATCTTGACAGCATGCGGAAAACACATACCCGACTCGATCGGTCGGAATTCTGGCCGAGGATAATATAGCGTGGTGGCGGCAAATGAAGACAGGTGCGGCATTTTGCGCTGGCATTGAGCGCGCTCTACGGCCCGCCCCTTGCGAAGCGATAACGGGGCTTTCGCTTGCGCCCGGCGCGTTTTTCGGGCAACACCAATGCAATGTAAGCTTCGCGATTCCGCATGTTCTGGCCACGCGTCATGGCAGGCATGACGCAAGCACAGGGATCTGGCGCTACGCACATGGCCGATCTTGTCCATATCCTCAACGGTCCGAACCTGAACCTGCTTGGCCGGCGGGAACCGGACACTTATGGCCACGTAACTCTGGCCGATATCGAGCGCCGCTGCCAGCAGGCCGCCACCCGGCTGGGGCTGGCAATCGCTTTCCGCCAACGCAACGGCGAAGGTGAAATCGTCGCCGATATACATGATGCCATTCAGACGGGCGCGGCAGCCATCATCATCAACGCCGCTGCCTACACGCATACCTCGGTGGCCATTCATGATGCATTGCGAGCCTTTGATGGACTGATCATCGAGGTGCACCTTTCCAACATTCACGCACGCGAATCATTTCGCCACAAGTCGCTCATTGCCCCGCTGGCCGATGGCATCATCGCCGGACTGGGCGCGGATGGCTACGAGCTGGCGCTGCAGGCATTGGCGTGGCGATTGAGCAAGGACGACAGCATCGAGATCTGAGGCAACAACCAACTGCTGGAAAGGCTCGAACCGGGAAGGCTCCGACATGGCTGAGAAAAAAGGCAAGATTCCTTCTGGCGCATCCGCCATCGACATGGATACCATCCGCCAGCTGGCCGAACTGCTGCGCGAGACGGAGCTGACGGAAATCGAGCTGAACCTCGACAACCTGCACCTGCGCCTGGCGCGCGACCTGCCAGCGCAGCAGGTGGTGGCGCAGGTTGCTGCGCCTGCCGTGGCGAGTGCCGCACCCGCCGCTGCGCCTGAGCAGAAGACCGCTCAGGTCGAGGAAGGCCCGGCGGAAGCCGATGCCGCCAGCCACCCCGGCGTGGTGCGTGCGCCGATGGTTGGCACCGCCTATCGCGCCCCCGCGCCCGGAGCGGAGCCGTTCGTGGAGGTCGGCCAGCAGGTCAAGGAGGGGCAGACGCTGCTGATCATCGAGGCGATGAAGACCATGAATCAGATCCCGGCCCCGCGCGCCGGCGTGGTGAAGGCCATCCTGGTGGAAGACGGCCAGCCGGTGGAGTTCGACGAACCGCTGATGATCATCGAATGAGGGTGGGTGTCGCATGTTCGAGAAGGTGCTGATCGCCAACCGCGGCGAAGTCGCCCTGCGCGTGTTGCGCGCCTGCCGTGAGCTGGGCATTGCCACCGTGGCGGTGCATTCCACTGCCGACGAGGCCGCCATGCACGTGCGCCTGGCCGACGAGAGCGTGTGTATCGGCCCGCCACCTGCCAGCGAGAGTTATCTCAATATCCCGGCCATCATCGCCGCCTGCGAAATCACCGGCGCCGATGCCGTGCACCCAGGCTACGGCTTCCTCTCCGAAAACGCCCGCTTTGCCGAGATCCTTGCCGAGCATGACATAGCCTTCATCGGCCCCTCCGCGGAGCATATCCGCCTGATGGGCGACAAGGTAACCGCCAAACAGACCGCCGCGGAACTGGGCATTCCGGTGGTCCCGGGCTCCGATGGTGCGGTCCAGTCGCTGAACGAGGCGCGCAAGGTGGCGCGTGATATCGGCTATCCGGTGCTCATCAAGGCCTCCGCCGGCGGAGGCGGGCGCGGCATGAAGGTGGCGCGCAATGAATCGGAGCTGGAGGAAGCCTTCCTCACCGCCCGCTCCGAGGCCGCCGCGGCGTTTGGCAACGACGAGGTCTACATCGAGAAATATCTGGCCAGGCCACGCCATATCGAGGTGCAGGCGTTCGGCGACGGTCAGGGCAACGCGGTGCACCTGGGCGAGCGCGACTGTTCACTGCAGCGCCGGCACCAGAAGGTGTGGGAGGAGGCTCCCTCCCCGGCACTGAATGCCGAGCAGCGCCAGCAGATCGGTGAAACAGTGGCCAATGCCATCGCCAGGCTGGGCTATTCCGGGGCCGGCACCGTGGAATTCCTTTATGAAGACGGAGAGTTTCATTTCATCGAGATGAACACCCGTCTGCAGGTGGAACACCCGGTAACGGAGCAGATCACCGGCTTCGATCTCGTGCAGGAGCAGATCCGTGTTGCCGCCGGTGCGCCGCTGAGCATGAAGCAGGAGGATGTGCGTATCAGCGGCCATGCCATCGAGGTGCGCATCAACGCCGAGGATCCCGCCACTTTCACCCCTTCGCCCGGCAAGGTTACGCATCTGCACGTCCCCGGTGGGTTGGGCGTGCGGGTGGATTCGCATGTCTATGGCGAATATGTCATCCCGCCCTATTACGACAGCCTCATCGGCAAGCTCATTGTCTTCGGCAAAAACCGCAACGAATGCCTGATGCGTCTGCGCCGGGCGCTGGATGAATATGTCATCGACGGGGTGAAGACCACGATCGAGCTGTTCGAGAAACTGCTCAAGGAGCCGGACATCCAGGACGGCCTGTATGACATTCACTGGCTGGAAAACTGGCTGAAGCGCCAGCAGGAAAACTGAGCACGGCTCCTGTGCCGTCGATCGTGAAGAAAAGTTTTGTGGCCGACGGTGTCGGCCACAAATACTTTTCTTCAGGAAAAATGATGCGTTGTGCCGGCTTGCGGCGGCGCTGCGCCGGCACAACAACATTTTTGCCTGAGGAAAATTGCAAGGCTT
>JAJRRZ010000026.1 GCA_024279045.1 Alphaproteobacteria bacterium | reverse complement strand
TTATTTCGCCATCGACTTCAGGTAGGCAATCAGGTTGGCGCGATCTTCCGGCTTTTTCAGGCCGGCGAAGGCCATCTTGGTGCCGGGCATGAACTTCCTCGGATTTTCCAGGTATTCAAACAGCTTCTCTTCTGTCCAGACAAGCCCTTCTTCAGACATCTTCAGGGCGGCCTTGGAGTATCTGAAGCCCTCCACGGAGGCCGATTTGCGACCCACGATGTTCACCAGATGCGGGCCGACCTTGTTCTTTTCCCTGTCCACGAAGTGGCATGCTTTGCACTTGTTAAATACCTTCTTGCCCTTCTCCGGATCTCCCTGAATCTCCGCATGAGCTGCCAGCGGCAGGGCAGCCAGCAGCATCGCCGCGAAAGCAATCTTCTTCATGATGCCTGTCCTCCTCTTCCTCGGTTCGCCCGCCATGCCGGGGCATGCCCATGCATGGCCTGCCATGTTTCGTACCGGCTGTCCTCCATCCCCTCTGGCTGGCACGCTTGCGTGCGTCATGACGCATGCACTGGCCAGAGGGGCTTGTAACCGGTTTTGCCGGGCAGGAAAACCGCCCGCGCGATTTCCGTTCATTGAACAGCATGGCATAATCATGACAAGTTTCCTCTCCGGAAAGCGGCTGATTGCCGCATGAGGGGATATGTCGTTACAATGCCGCTGGACAGAAAGCCCGTGGAGTTTTCATGAGCACGCCCTGCATGCCCGCGCCCGACGAGCGCATCCTCGCCCGTCGCGACGAGATTGCCGGCAATCTGGCCGCGCTGTGCCCGCAGGCGGAAGTGATTACCGAGCCAGAGGCACTGCGCGCCTACGAATCCGACGGCTTAACCGCCTACCGCCAGATTCCCCTGCTGGCCATCCTGCCCGCCGACACGCAGGAGGTGCGGCGCATCCTGCAATATTGCCATGAGCAGGGCATCCGCGTGGTGCCGCGCGGATCTGGCACATCGCTCTCCGGTGGAGCATTGCCACTGGCCGATGCGGTGTTGCTGTCCATGGCCCGCTTCAACCGCGTGCTGAAGGTGGACGCCGACAACCGCCTCGCCCTGGTGCAGCCCGGCGTGCCCAACCTGGAGATCTCCCGCGCAGTCCAGCCGCACGGGCTGTATTACGCACCGGATCCGTCCTCGCAGATCATCTGTTCCATCGGCGGCAATGTGGCGGAAAATGCCGGCGGCGTGCATTGCCTGAAATACGGCATGACCAGCAACAACGTGCTGGCGGTGAAGATGGTGCTGATGAGCGGCGAGGTGGTGCAGCTTGGCAACCTGCATGGCGAAGCCGCCGGCGCGGGGCTGGATCTGCTGGGCGTGGCTGTCGGCTCGGAGGGGCTGCTGGGCGTGGTTACGGAGGTGGCCGTGCGCCTGTTGCCTCGCCCGCCGGTGGCGCGGGCATTGCTGGCGGGGTTTGGCTCGGTGGAGGAGGCTGGCGCCTGCGTGGCGGCGGTGATAGCCGCGGGCATCATTCCCGCCGGCATGGAGCTGATGGACAGGCTGGCGACGAAGGCGGCGGAAGATTTCGTCCAGGCCGGTTATCCGCTGGATGTGGATGCATTGCTCATCATCGAGGTGGATGGCACGGACGCGGAGGTGCAAGAGCTGGCCGAGCGCGTCGGCAGGATTGCCCGCCAGCAGGGGGCCATCAGCGTGCGCCTGTCGCAGTCGGAGGAAGAGCGCCAGCGTTTCTGGGCCGGTCGCAAGGCGGCATTCCCCGCCGTCGGGCGCATTGCGCCGGATTATTACTGCATGGACGGCACCATCCCGCGCCACCGCCTGCCGGAGGTGCTGCGTGGCATTGCCGATCTCTCGCGCAAATACCGCTTGGCCGTGGCCAACGTGTTCCACGCCGGCGATGGCAACCTGCACCCGCTCATCCTGTATGACTCCAACAATCCCGATGAGCTGCGCCGGGCGGAAAAATTCGGTGCCGATATCCTGCGCCTGTGCGTGCGTGTCGGCGGCGTGCTCACCGGCGAGCATGGCGTCGGCGTGGAAAAGCGTGATCTGATGCCGGAGATGTTCAGCGAAACCGATCTCGATCAGCAGATCCGCATCAAGTGCGCCTTCGACGAGAAGCAGCTGCTCAACCCCGGCAAGGTGTTTCCGCGCCTGAAGCGCTGCGGCGAAGTGAGCGCCACCCAGGCACGCAGGCTGCAAGAGAGGTTTCCCGGTGTGGATCTGTTCTGATCCTCTCGCTTTGCTCCACTCCCCCTGCTGCCAATTGGTGATGCGTTCCGGGTCTTTCCCGCAAACAACCGGAGGTATGTGTGTTTTCCTTGCAATGCAGAGGGAATTTTCGCAGATTGTGCAGAGCTGCCCTCCCGCAATGCGCCTTGGTTCCTTGCGCGGGGAGGCAGGGAATTGTTGAGCCGGGAGTATGCTCGCGTATTCATGCATGAGTTGCTTGACAGAAACAGTGGTTTGCATGCTCCTTGCCTTCCCGCCATGGCAAGGTGGGCAGGCATGGGCAGTGCGCTTCTGCTGCTGACGGCGCTCGCCGGGTGTGGCGGCAGTGCCCTGATCGAGCCGCGGGCCAGCTTCGACAATCCGCAGGATGTCGCGTCCCGGCTGCCATCGACACCTGCGGGGGGTACGGCATCGCCGCCACGGGCAATGGCGCTGGCAGCTCCTTCCGCCTCATCGCCAGGAAATGACCTGCCCAGTCGGACAGATTTCGCCAGCACGTCAGGCAAGGGCGGCGAAACAGGGTTTTCCCTGGCGGGCATCGAAGAGAAATTGCGCGCGGCCCTGGAGCCAGACCGTCCCTCCACAGCACAACGGCAGCGGTTGGGCGATGCACTGGCGGACAAGGTTCTGTCCCAGGCTCGGTTGACGAAAGACGCCAGGCTGCATCAACGCATCGAGAATATCATGCGCAGGCTGGCCAGGGCTGCGAGAGAGGAAAGTCCCTATCCCGCCCGCTGGCCAGTGCATGTGATCGAATCCGGGCGCGCTGATGCGTTCACCAGCGGCGGCGGGCATCTGTTCATCACTCGTGGCATGATCGACCTGCTCGGCACCGATGAGCGCATCGCCACCGTGTTGGCGCATGAGATGGCACACAATCTGCTGGCCCATGTCTGGAATGCGAAGGAAAAGAAAGACATGGCTCGCCGTGCCCATGCATTTTCGCGTGAAGTGCTGGCCGAGAAAATGCGCATGCCTTGGCTGGGCAAATCGGTGTCTTTCCTGGTGAATGCTTCGTTGAACACCTACTCGCGCCAACAGGAATACGATTCCGATACCTTGGGCCTGTATCTGCTGGTGCGGGCGGGCTGGCGGCCACAAGCGGCGTTGGAGACATTCGATTTCCTCCGCCGTCATTTCCGAGAGCAAAGCGGGGCAAAGAATTTCTTTTACGGAAGGCATCCGGTATACGACCGGCGGCGCTGGTATCTGGCCAATCGCATCAAGGCGCATTACCGCCAGCAGGCCGGCCTGCCACCCGTGCGGCGGGCCAACTGGAAGAACGGCGGATAGAGATCCTGATAGGTATATGGGGGCACGATGTTGTCATTGAACCGTTCCTGGCAATCTTGGCAGATTGCGGGCATCTTGGTGTTCGCTCTGGCCTGCGTGTTGCTGTTCTCGGCCACGAAGGCCGTGGCCCGTGGGGAGCGGGCTGGTGATTTCGACTATTATGTTCTGGCCATGTCATGGTCGCCGACGTATTGCCTGGAACAGGGCGACAGGCGGCGCGATGCACAATGCCGCCCCGGCGCGGGGCATGGCTTCGTGGCGCATGGACTGTGGCCACAATTTCGCCGTGGCTGGCCATCGGAATGCCGCGTGCCGGCGAGCCGCCGTTTCGTGCCGGACTCGGTGATACGCGAAGTGCTGGACGTGATGCCCGCGAAAGGGTTGGTCATTCACCAGTGGCGCAAGCATGGTGTCTGTTCCGGCCTGTCGCCGCGTGCTTTTTTCGATCTGACGGAGCGTTTGTTCCGCATGGTGCGCATCCCGCCTGATTATCAACGGCCTGTCCGCCCCTTGAAACGCACAGTGGAGCAGCTCCGCCGCGATTTCGCCGCGGCCAACCGGGAGGCTGGCTTCACGGCGGATTCTTTTGCGATCGTATGCCGCCGCAAGGGGCGTGGCGAGGCGTTGCTGAGAGAGATTCGCGTATGTTTCACGCCAACAGGCCGTCCGTCCCGGTGCGGCGCCAACGAGCGGCGGGCCCAGTGTCGGGCACGGGTGGTGGTATTGCCGCCGGTGCGCTGAGGTCTGCAGAACACGATATGTGGCCTGAGCATCGAGTGCATGCGCAAAAGCCGCTTGCAAAGCCGCCACGGGTGGACTAGATAATCGCACGCATTGGCAATTGGCTCCGGACAGGGGCAGGCCGATGCTCATGATGCGCCGGTAGCTCAGCTGGATAGAGCACCAGACTACGAATCTGGGGGTCGGGAGTTCGAATCTTCCCCGGCGCGCCATGAAATCAAGGGGTTGCGGATGCTCTGCCTGACCGCCCCCTCCCCATAGATACCAATTAGATACCAGCAAAATTACCACTGCGCAGACGCTTTCCTTTGTGTGAAGGGGTGGTGCACTTTGCATAAGGGGGAGAGGCGCGAGAAATCAGAAAAGGTGCGCATGTGCAAAGGGTTATGAGATTAAGAAAGGAAGGGGCGACTTTGCGCAAAATCGGGGCGAATTAATCAGATTGGGGGCAGATTTTACGCATTTCTTACGCTGATGTGATCAGATCTCGCGGTCAAACCAGACAACGCGGCCCACGATGTGCATATTGCCCAGGCGATCTCTAGCGATGACCTCGTCCTGGATGGCCGGGTTGTCGGAAATCAGCGTGATGTGATCCAAGCCAATGGCTATACGCTTGACCAGGAGCATCTCCTCCACCCGCACCACGTAAATACCCTCCGAGCGCGGCTGATTGATGGCCGTGTTGACCAGGAGCGCATCGCCGTGGCGGATGGTCGGTTCCATGCTGTCGCCGTAAGCCGTTATGATCGCGGCATGTTTCGGGCTGATGCCGCGCTCGTGCAGCCAGTCCAGGCGAAAGGCCAGCATGGCCTGGGGCTGCATGTCCACCTCGTAATTGAGCGCGCCAGCCCCCGCCACCGCGCGCACGCCCAGCTTCGGAATGAGCGCGAACTCCGCTGATACATCAGCCTGTTCTGTAACTGGTGCGGTGTCATCTCCTCCGTAGAGCAGCCAGTCTACCGTCTTCCCGGCAGCCCGGCACAAGGCTGCAATCGCGAACACGTTCGGTCGCGCCTTGCCGTCTCGCCAGCGAGAAACCTGCTCTGCTGAGACGCCAGCGATTTCAGCAGCCCTTTTCAAGCCGCCGACAGCGCCGATCATTTCACGCAGGCGAGTTCCAAGTTCGGGCGTGAAACTGGGAACTTCGGTTCCCGGTTCGGCAGTTTGTTCCAAGTCCCCCATTCCAACAAAAAAAGCCCTGAGCCGGGCGACGGCGCCCATTGCCCATGCGGATGCGGAGGCTGACGAGATCAGCCCCTTCCGCGAGGCTATCGAATTTCACCGGCAAAAGATTGACATCCCCACCCAGGCCTGGACGGACATCATGCACGAGGCGCACGACCGCGCCTTCGTGGTGGCCGGGGCCATGAAGGAGGCGCTTCTGGAAGACATCCACCAGGCCATGATCGAGGGCCTGCGCGGCAAGCTGTCTTTCGAGGCCTGGCTGGAGCGCTTCGACGACATCGTGGCCCGCCACGGCTGGAGCTACCGCGGCGGGCGCGAGTGGCGCGCGCGGGTGATCTACGAAACCAACCTGCGCACCGCACGGGCTGCCGGGCGCTTCAAGCAGATGCGCCACCCGGATACGCTGGCGGCATTCCCATATTGGCGCTACGTGCACGCTTCCACACGCGTGCCCAGCGAGCCGCGTGAGGAGCATGAGAGCTGGGACGGTCTGATCCTGCCGGCCACCGATCCGTGGTGGGAGACATACTATCCGCCAAATGGCTGGCGATGTTCGTGCGGCGTGGAGGCCATCACGGCAGCCGAGATGCGCCGCACCAAGGGCCAGCCGGACATCGCGCCGGAGATCAGGTATCGCAAGCGCACCGATCCCCACACCGGCGAGATGGTGGACTATCCCGACGGGGTGGATTTCGGCTGGGCCTACGCGCCGGGCCGCACCTGGGCGCTGGGACTGGCGCCAGCGCCGGTCGATCCGCCACTGAAGCGCCACGTGTGGAACGTCGCCGGCCTGCTGCGCAAGCCGGAAGACCTGCCGCCGTTGCAGGAGCTTGCGAAGGCACCGCCGGCCCAGGCCAGAGACCTGGCGCGCGACGCCGATGGCAAGCTGAACAGACAGCTGCTGGATGACATCCGTGCACTGGTGCGTGCGCATGACCGGTGGTTGAAGGAGCATCCTGGCCGTCCAATCACTGAATGGGAACGCTGGGGGGAATGGGATGCCGCCAATCGCATGTATGTTGGCGAATTCTACTGGATGTTACACCAGCAAAGGCCGGATGTGGACGCCGACATCAACAGGGATGTGCTGTTCACGGATGCGGCGGGCACGCCGATTGTCATCTCGGCAGATCTCTTTCGGGATGCGGGGGGCGACTGGAAGGCGCTCAAGCGGGAGCGCTGGCGCTACATACATTTCATGGCGGCTGCCCTGCTTGACCCGGACGAGATATGGTTGTCATCGACCCGGCTGCTGTGAGGAGAATGAAGCCGCATGCAGACAAGGTGCAGGTTGGTGGCAGGGCAGTGATCTATCGTCGATATCTCAGATATGACCCGGGCCTTGGCGCCATCGTGGTGTTTGAGTGGAACTATCGCTTCTGGTTCGGAGAAACAGCTTTTGCCCCACAGCGGAAGGAGAAGGTGCTTGGTAACCAGATTGAGAGACGCCGGCAAGGTGTGCTGTTGCACAGAAGAAAGCAATAAGGCCGGCTCAGGTGTTTGCCGGCCTGCCTCTACAGGTAGTCCAGGCCCTCCCACCGGGCGATCCCCGTAGATGACGCCATTATTGTAGGAGAAGACATGCTCAAGATCAAGTGGAACCAGGACGAGATTGCGCTACGGCTGAAGGGCCTGCGGGTGTCGCTGGAGGATCGCGCGGCGGCGCATCGCATCATGGGCGAGGTGCTGCTGCGCAATACGCAGCGCCGCTTCCGCCGCGAGGTGAGCCCGGAGGGCAAGCCCTGGCCGGCGCTGTCGCCGGTAACGCTGGCGACGCGGCGATCCAAGCGTGGCATCCTGCGCGACAGCGGCGAGCTGTTCGGCTCCATCCACATGCAG
>JAJRRZ010000025.1 GCA_024279045.1 Alphaproteobacteria bacterium | reverse complement strand
CGGCCGCATGCATATCGTGCCGATACCGCATACCCGCGCCCTGAAGCTGGCCCAGCCGGCACTGGAAGAAGGAATGATTCCCGCCGGTTCCTACCGTGGCGCGCCACCACTGCCGAAGGAAGATCTGCCGGTGCCCGTGGTGCGGCGGCTGCTGGTCAGCACCAGCGACATCGATCCCGCCATTGTCGAGCGGCTGACCCGGCTGATCTACGACTATCGTCTGGAACTGTCGGAAATGACGCCGCTGGGCGGATTCCTGGCAACACCGTCGGAACTTGCCGGAATGGCCCTGCCGCTGCATGAAGGGGCGCGGCGCTATTACGAGCGCGATGCGCCTGGCTTTCTGCAGGAAAACGCCGAGGTCATCGCCCTGTTTCTGACCATTCTGGCCGGCGCGGTTTCCGCCTTGTTCCGCCTGAACGCGCGTGGCCAGAAGGCGCGGGTAGACTCCTACGTGCGCGAGCTGATCGGCATCTACAACGAAGCGGTGCTGGACGAGCAGCCGCGCGAGGAGCATTACCGCGACCGCATGATGGAAGTGTTCGCTCGCGTGCTGAAGGATGCCGAGGACGACAACATCAGCAGCGATGGATTTCAGTTCCTGTCCTTTGCCTGGGACGAGCTGAACGATGCCATCATCGACATCGTGCAGGAAAGAAAACGCACGCTTGGCATTGCCTCCAAAGCGCGGGAGGGCCGCGCCTCATGAGCCGCAAGCCCATCATCTTCGAGCGCGACCCCAAGGTAGTGCGCCGCCAGCGCCAGATGAACCGCCTGCTGCGGCTGGGCACGCTGGCCGTTGTCCTGCTGGCGCTGGTACTGACCAGCCTGTATTTCTACCAGTTTCTGGCGCGCGAGGAGCAGGCCGCGCGCAACCACCTGCGCACCTTTGCCGAGTTGCGGGCCTCCGCCGTGCAGCGGTTGTTGCTGGCGCACAAGCAGGAAACCGCGCTGTGGGCCGCACAGGCCGAAATGCGCAAGCTGGGCGCTGAATTGTCCGCTGCCTGGCAGGCAATGTCCCCGGCTGAACGGGCCAGCATTCGCCAGATGCTCAACCCCGCTGCCGATGGCCGCAGGAAAGTCGCCGATACGCCTGCCATCGACACCTTCTCTGGTGAGCGTAGCGATGCCATGAATGCTTTCCTGGCCCTGCAGCGGCGCGTGCAAGGCGAGATGCAGGCATTCCTGGAGCATCATGGATACGCCAATGTGCATTTTGTTACCACCAGTGGTGATCTGGTATTTTCCGCCAACAGGCGCGCCGATTTCGGCGCCAACCTGTCGCCCAATGGCAGCATTTATGCCGCCCGCGCGCTTGGCCAGGCGTTTCAGCGTGGTTTGCGGATGATCAGCCCTGGCATGGTGGTGTTCGAGGACTTCCAGCCCTACCCCGGCCCGGACAATGCGCCGCGTGCTTTCCTGGCCGCACCACTTCTGGAGCTGGAGGGCGAGAAGATCGCCGTGATGATCATCGAAATCGACACCAGGCCCATCGACGCCATCCTGCAGGCACGCAACCCGGGCATCAATACCGTGTCCTATGCCGTGGGACCGGAACTGTTGCTGCGCAACAATCTCCCTGGCGACAAGTTCATGGCCCTGAAAACGCGCATGGACACCCCGGCGGTGCGACGCGCGCTGGATGGCGAGACAACCACCGCCATCTGGAAGCACAACGGCCGCAAACGCATTGGCGTGGCCCTGCCGATGGATTTCGAGGACGTGCGCTGGGCGGTGGTAACGGAAATGTCATTGGCGGAAATGCGTGCTCCCTACCGCCCCTACCGCTGGCTGTGGGCCGGGGCGGTGGCGCTCATCGTGCTGCTGGGTGGCTTGCAATACTGGATGGTGCGGCGCGGAGCCTGAAGACAGGCTTGCCAGAAACTGCTGCCCGGGGCATGATGTACTTTGGTCAGCAATACTGACCCGTTGCTCCAGGGCTTTTTTCGCCAATGAACACTGAATGGCTCACCGCCTTTATCGCCTTCGGCTTTGCCACTGCCGGCACACCAGGGCCGAACAATCTGATTCTCGCCGCGGCAGGCGCCAATCATGGCCTGCGGCACGCCTTGCCTGGCGTGTTCGGCGTGTCGCTGGGCTTTGCCTTCATGATCGCCGCTGCCGGTCTGGGGTTGGCCGAGATATTCTCCCACTGGCCCTGGCTGGCCGATGTGTTGCGCTGGGCAGGCACGGCCTTCCTGCTATGGTTGGCCTACTCCATCGCAACGGCGACACCCGCCGCACCGGGCAAGGCCGCTGGCAATGCCGCGCAGGCTGCCACGCCACCCGGCTTTCTGCGCATGGCGGCCTTTCAATGGGTCAACCCGAAGGCCTGGTCGATGGTGCTGGCGATGATGGGCGTCTATGCCGGCCATAACCTGGACTATCGCACCGACATGCTGATTATGGCGGCGTTGTTCGCCGGCATTGGCACCATCACCGCACTTTCCTGGGCACTGTTGGGCGTGCTTGCCGGTCACGTGTTGAGCCCGTCGCAACTGTTGTGGTTCAACCGCATCATGGCGCTGCTGCTGGTGGCCTCGCTGGCACTGATATGGATCTGACCCTGCTGCCTGCGGCGAAAACGAACCACCCTGACTGCCATCGGGCAAGTCATCCTCGCCAGGGAAAGGATATGTTCACGCACACACCAGGAACACCTCCTTGTCCCGCGACGTGATGTGCGAGGCTGTTCGCCCCCATGAAACAGACGAGGGCCGCCAGCCTGTGGCGACCCTCGTCCCTACCCCCGGTGAATCGGGTGGTTGCTTCGCAAAAGCCACGAAGTGCCCGCAGCACTTCGCTCTGCCTCCCTCATCCCCCACCAGCCTCATGGCTGACCCGTTTCTCGCCATGATGAAAACACAATCGAATCACCTGCGCAAGGAAAAACGTTAACTGATGGTTAATCGACCGCGAAATGGCACGCGGCACGTGCGATGCTTGACAAGCCGGCAGGCAATTGCTCCCTGCTGCGACATCGACACGTGAGGAAAACAAATGACCGACCTTCCACACCAGACAGTGAAGGGCAAACATGGCAGCGCCGGCTTCGAACTGGCGCCGGAAGTGCTCAATTCGCGCAACGATATTGCCCTCTTCCTGCGCACACGGCGCTCCACCGTGGCGGCGGATATCACAGCCCCGGGGCCGGATGATGCGCAACTTGCACACATCATGGAAGCCGCCTGCCGTGTGCCCGATCACGGCAAACTGACGCCGTGGCGTTTCATCTTGTTTCAGGGCGCAGGACGAGAGGCTTTTGCCGACTGGCTGACACAGTGCTGGCGGCAGGACAATGCCGGCGCGACCACCGATGCCCCGGTGCCGGAAGCCAATTTCGTGCGCAATGTGCCGCTGGTGATCGCCGCGATTTTCAGCCCCGTCGATCATCCCCGGATTCCTGCCTGGGAGCAACAGCTTTCCACGGGAGCAGCCTGTCTGAACCTGCTCAACGCCGCCATTGCCATGGGCTTTGCCGCGCAATGGCGCAGTGGCTGGCCAGCCTATCACGCACAGGTGGCGGAACACCTGGGGCTAGGCCCGCATGAGCGCATCGCCGGCTTCATCTACATCGGCACGCGCCGCGCCGATGCAACTCCAATGTCCGACCGCCGCCGCCCTTTCTGGCAGGACAGGACAAGCCATTACGCCCCGGCGGACAAGGCCGCGGAGGAGCCTGCATGATCCTGGCCGCGCCCCACCCGCAACTCCCCGCCGCCATTCTGCTGGACAAGGATGGCGTGCTGGTGGATTTTCACCGCACCTGGAAACCGGCCATCAAGCAGGCTGCGGCAAAGGTGGCGGCGATGGCGGAAAACCCGGCAGGCATCGGCAGGCTGGCGCATGAACTGCTTGCCGCCGTGGGCTATGAGGCGGCCCGCGACACCTTTCTTCCCGGCTCCATCTGGGCGGCTGGCACGCAGGAAGAGTTGTTCGACGCCTGGGCGGCGCTGCTGCCCGCCCTGCCCCGGGCCCATATCGCCAGAACCGTTGGCGAGGTGTTGCGCGCCGCCACGCCGCAACCGGTGGTGGAACCGGCAAAACTGCTGCCGCTGATGCGCCAGGCCCGCGCCGCCGGTTTCCGCCTTGCCATCGTTACCAATGACCTCACCGAATCTGCCCGCGCCACGGCACGCCTGCAGGGCATGGACAGCCTGCTGGATGCCGTTATTGGCGCAGATCTGTGCACCCGCCCCAAGCCGCATCCGGACCTGGTGCATGAGGCAGAACGCGCGCTGGGCCTGCCGGCGACGCGGATGGTCATGGTGGGCGATAACGTGCACGATGGCGAGATGGCCCGCCGCGGGGGATGCGCCGGTTTCATCGGAGTGCTGTCGGGCACTTCCGGCGCGGCGGATCTGCAACCGCTGGCCGATGCATTGGCAGCGGACGTGGGCGAGGCGCTGCGTCTGTTGCTGCTCCAGAGCGAGACAACCATTACAGGCGAGTCGAACCAAGGTCAGGGCTCATGACTCATGAAGGGGCATGGTAGACGCATCATTCGCGCCAGTTCATCAGTTCATAAGTGTGTCGATTACTTTCGCCGGAACAGGCTGCCCTGCCCCCTTTGACAGATGGCTTTCAGCAACTCGCCTCGACGGTTTCCGGATCGCCTTCCAGCAGGTCCCGCATGGCCTGCACCAGCAATTCCCAGCGCAGCTCTTCCAGCGGGATGATGCGCACATCAAACACCGCCGCCTTGCCCATCAGCGCCTGATAGCGCGGCTTGTCTCCACGCAATTCGTCATACAGGTCGCTGGTTACCAGCACACCGACACGATCACCCGCGCGACCGAAATGGTCGCCCAGATTGTCGGCCTCGTGCAGGGCGTCCATCAACCGGTTGCGCAACTTGCGATTGGTCGAATCGAAATTCGACTGCAACGCCTTGCAGGAGACAAATGCCAGCCGCGCGTTCTTGCGCAAGATGACGTCGATCTCGTTCTCGCCACGAAACCCCTTCACCTCCCAGCCCACACACTGGGAAAAGATGCCTTCATCGGCTCCTGCGCGCATGCCGGCCAGCCAGGCCAGCTCTTCCAGCCAGCCGCCGGAGAGAAAACGCCGCGCCGCCGGAGAGCTGGCGCACAGCAGGCCGTCAGCGCGCGCACGCACGAAGCCTTCCTCGCGCAGCAGCTCCAGCATCTGCCGGGCGCTCTCGCTCAGGCCATCGGCGCGCTCGGCAAGGCCTGAACCGTTCATCAATGCGTCGCGCAGTGGCTCGAAGGCAACATAATCATTGCCGATAAGGCGCAGCAGCGAATCGCGGTTCAGCGCCTCGTTGAGGTCGCCGCCGCAGCTTTTCAGAAAGGCCCCGCGCCCCTGCAGCAGTTCTGCTATGGATGGCATCTTCCACCCCGCGTGGTGTGTGTTCGTGATGCGTCGTTTCGTGTCATCGGCGGGCCCGCCCCTCCTCGCCAGCGAGGCACCTTTAGCATGGCTTGGCGGTAAAAATGAACAGCTCCCGTCCAGGTATGCCGGCCCATGAGCGAATGACCGGATGGCCCTTGCCAAGCCCCCGCCGGGTATGATTGAGATGAGCGCCAGATTTTCAGGAGCGGGTGCATGACGGAACCGAACAGGAAGCTCTGCGTCTATTGCGGCTCCAGCCCCGGTGAGGACCCGGCCTATGCCGAGGCCGCACGCACCCTGGGGCGGATGCTGGCCGAAGCCGGCATCGGGCTGGTCTATGGCGGTGGCTCACTGGGACTGATGGGCGAGGTGGCGCGGGCCTGCCTGAGTGCGGGCGGGCACGTTACCGGCGTCATTCCGGAATTTCTCGTGCGCAAGGAAATCCTGCTGGAGGGCGTGCAGGAGCTGGTGGTTACCGCCAACATGCACCAGCGCAAGATGACCATGTTCGAGAAGGCGGACGGCTTCTGCGCCCTGCCCGGCGGCATCGGCACGCTGGAGGAGCTGGTGGAGATCGCCACGTGGATGCAGCTAGGGCAGCATGTGAAACCGCTGATCCTGGCCAACATCAACGGCTATTGGGACCCACTGCTGCAACTGTTCGACCACATGCGCGAACAGGGCTTCTTCAAGTCCAGCACCGAAGTGCGCCCCGATGAGGTAAAACGCATCGAACAGGTGGTGCCAATGTTCAAAAAACGCTTGAAGATCAAGCGCGAGCCGCTGTGGACACCGGAACAGCTGGAAAGGCGCATGTAATCGCCCGACTGTCCCGAACCCCAGAACCGCAACCCGCACAATCAAGGATATCGCTCTGATGTGGGAAACCATTCGCAAGACATTCGTCCCGGTGCATCGCGAGGGATGGCGCTTCATCGCCATCGCCCTGGCGGCGGCGCTTCTGGCCTTCTGGCTGCGCTTCGTGCCGGATTTCCTGGGCTGGCTGCTGCTCGGCGTGGCGGCGTGGATTGCCTATTTCTTCCGCGACCCGCAGCGCACCACACCACTGCGCGAAGGACTGGTGATTGCCCCGGCGGACGGGGTGGTCTCTTCCATTCGCAGCGCACCGCCGCCGCGCGAGCTTGATCTTGGCGATGACGAGGCGCGGGTGTGCGTGTCGATTTTCATGAATGTGTTCGACGTGCACATCAACCGTGCCCCGGTGGACGGACGCATCACCGCCATCGCCTACATTCCCGGCAAGTTCATCAACGCCGAGCTGGACAAGGCCAGCGAAGACAACGAACGCCAGGCCTTTTCCATCGAGATGGCCGACGGGCGGCGCATCGGCATGGTGCAGATCGCCGGGCTGGTAGCGCGACGCATCGTCGGTTTCGTCCAGCAAGGCGAGGAAGTGATGGCTGGCCAGCGCGTCGGACTGATACGCTTCGGCTCGCGGGTGGACGTTTGGCTGCCGCCGGGCGTGCGGCCATGCATTCTGGAAGGCCAGCGCGCCGTGGCGGGCGAGACGGTAATTGCCGACATGGCCTGCGAACTGCCGCCGCCGCAAGCGCGGCGTGGCTGAATGGCGCAAGACTGCAAAGCCCGGCGCGGAGGTGCCGCACATGCCCAGCAGCAAGCAACACCATGACAGTGAACAGCTTGGCAGCGATGTGAGCGATGTGGGCGAGGTGCGCGTGGTGTTTCTGCCGTCGGGGCGGCGCGGCACGGCTAAGCCGGGGGAAAACCTGCTGGGCGTGGCCCGCCGGCTGGGCGCGGATGTCGATTCCGCCTGTGGCGGGCGGGCCATCTGCGGGCGCTGCCAGGTGCGGGTAATGCAGGGCGACTTCGCCAAGCACGGCATCGTCTCCGCCGCCAACCACCTCTCGCCACCCACCGAGGCGGAGCGCAGATACGACCAGCTCCGCGGCCTGCGCGAGGGCTGCCGGCTGGCCTGCCAGGCGCAAGTGCTGGGCGATGTGCTCATCGACGTGCCGCCGGAGAGCCAGTTGCACCGCCAGTTGGTGCGCAAGGAGGCCGACGCGCGCGACATTGCCGTAGATCCGCTGGCGCGCGCGCTGTTCGTGCAGGTGGAGCCACCACGGCTGGATGCCCCCTCCGCCGATCTCGACCGGCTGACGGAAGCGCTGGCGGCGGAATGGGACGTGCACGAGGTTGAAGCTGATCCGCTGCTGCTGCCGCGCCTGCAGGCGGCGCTGCGCGCCGGTGACTGGCAGGTAACGGCGGTGCTGCATCAGCCGCATCTGGATGCCCCGGCGCGGCTCATCGACGTGCGTCCGGGCGCTGACGATGCGCTCTACGGCCTGGCGGTAGACATCGGCTCCACCACCATCGCCGCACACCTGGTAGACCTGCATTCCGGCAAGGTGCTGGCCTCGCAAGGGGCGATGAACCCGCAGATCCGCTTCGGCGAAGACCTGATGAGCCGCGTGTCCTATTCCATGATGCACCCGCAAGGCGCGGCGGAAATGACCGCCGCGGTGCGCCAGGCCATCGCTGAGCTGGCCGACGCGGCAGCCAGACAGGCGGGCATTCCACCGGAAAGCATCATCGACATCAGCATCGTCGGCAACCCGGTGATGCATCACCTGTTCCTCGGCATCGACCCGAAGGAACTGGGCCAGGCCCCCTTCGCCCTGGCGCTGAGCGGCGCGCTGGAACTGGCCGCGCGCGACACGCTTCGCATGGCTGAAGGAAAGCAGGCCACGCAAGCCGCCCCCGGCGAAAACGGTGGGGAGAGAGCCTTCATCAACCCCTCGGCACGGCTCTATGCCCTGCCCTGCATTGCCGGGCACGTGGGGGCCGACGCCGCGGCGGTTGTGCTGGCCGAGGCGCCGCACGAGCGCGACGAGATCAGCCTCATTGTCGATGTCGGCACCAATGCCGAGATCATCCTCGGCAACCGCCAGCGGCTGCTGGCCTGTTCCAGCCCCACCGGCCCGGCCTTCGAGGGCGCGGAGATCACCCATGGCCAGCGCGCCGCGCCCGGCGCCATCGAGCGCGTGCGCATCGACCGAGAGACTTTGCAGGCGCGTTACAAGGTGATCGGCTGCAACATGTGGTCGGATGCGGAAGGCTTCGAGAAAGCGGTGAAAGACACCGGCATCACCGGCATCTGCGGCTCCGGCATCATCGAGGCGGTGGCAGAGATGTATCTGGCCGGCATCATCGACGCCAGCGGGCGTTTCGACACAACGCTTGCCGGGAGCAACCCCAACGTGGCGCGCCACGGCGAGCGTGGTTATGCCTATGTGCTGCGCCACGAAAACCCGCGCATCGTGGTAACGCAGGAAGACGTGCGCGCCATCCAGCTGGCCAAGGCGGCGCTGTATGCAGGGGCGCGGCTGCTGATGGACCGGCTGGGCATCGACGCGCCCGATCGCATCCGCCTCGCCGGCGCCTTTGGCGCGCACATCGACCCGCTCTATGCCATGGTGCTGGGCATGATCCCCGACTGCCCGCTGCAACACGTTTCCGGCGCCGGCAACGCGGCGGGCACCGGCGCGCGCATGGCGCTGGTCAGCGGCGAGGCGCGGCGCGAGGTGGAAGACATCGTGCGACGCATCGAGAAAATCGAAACCGCCACGGAAGAGCGCTTCCAGGAGCATTTCGTCGCCGCCATGGCCTTTCCCCACGGCAGCGCGCCAACGCCGAACCTCGCCGGCGCCATCGACCTGCCGGCGCGCACACCGCCACGCGGCGAACCACCTGGTGGCGAGCCACCTTGTGGCGAGCCACCCCGCGGCAGGCAGCGACGACGGCGGCGGCGTCAATCCTGAACTCTCCCACGGTTCAGAATTTATAAAAGAAATTCTGCCCATGATTGCCGCAGATACGGTATTGGAAAACCCCTTTCGTGGTTCGACCATTTTTCAGTCTGGCAGGGCATGAAGCCAGAAAGTATGCAATGACGCGAACACACTGAAGGTTGCCTCGTGGGAATGAGAGGACCGGGAGGATTCGTTACACGCTTTCATGACGAAACCATCTTCAGGCCCGGATTTTTCATGACGGAAGCCTTTTGATGCAGGCGAATTCTCGCCTGTGGGTGCGGAAGAGGCCGGAATTGCCCAAGGGCGATTCCGGCCTCGTTTTCTGTCTTCGGCGACAACAGCCGCCCGGCCCCGCGCAGTCGAATGTGAACCATTCACAAGGCCATGCATTAACGGAGAAAATGACCCTCATGACACGTCGGAAAAAATCACAATGTATTGCGCCGTGACGGCGTCATAAAACTATTCTTCACAAAACAAGTCGCGTATCTTCAGGCAATGATGGCAAGCGGGGCCGCGCCGCGCCATGGGCGAGAACAACGCCCGTGAATGCGGCAACGGCCCCTGCCTCCCTGATTGTTTCCGCGACACCGTATCGCCATGGCGCAATCGCTATGCCTTGCGTCAATGACAGCGATCAGCGCCAGAAATCGACCCCGGCTCAGCCCCGGCGGCAACCGCGCCGCACGCCTGCCCGCCGCGCGCCCTCCTTGGCGCGGGCCAACGCGGACTTCTCCCCGCGGCGCAGGATGGCTAAATGCAGATCGCGCACCTCGCGCCACATGCCCATCAACTCGCCATGCGGGCGGTTGCGGCACTTCAGTGCATTGTAATAGGCCGCCGCCAGCCGCCGGTAGCGCCGCAGCAAGGCGTCCTCGCGCGCAGAAGACCTGACCCGCGCCACACGCTGCTGCATCGGCTTGCGCTGCTGCACCGTACGCCGCTGCACCGTACGCTGCTGCACCGTACGCTGCTGCACCGTACGCCGCTGCACCGTGCGCCGTGCCATGCGCCGCGCCGTGGATCGCGCACTGCCCGCCCTGGCGCGCATGGCCTCGCGCGCTCCATGCAGAACCGCCAGCGTCTTCTCGCGCTTCTCGGCGGAGCATCCTGCATTGCCCAGCCTGCGCCCCTCGGCCACGGCACGTTTCGCCGCCGCCGCACCGGCCCGGCGCACCGCCATCAGCTCCGCGCGCGCCGCATAATCATCCAGCTCGCGGCGCTTTGCGGCATCGAGCCAGCCGCACTTGTCCCCCGCCACGCGCGCTTCCACAAGCAGCTTCAGCGCCTGTACCGGCGAGGTAACAACCTCCGCCGCCGCCGGCATCGCCACGCCCAGCAGCGCCACGCCGGCCAGCCCGGACACACATACCCATTTCCGCATCATCTTGCGCATGCTTTCCCCCAACAGCACATTGTCATCGCTGCAAGACGGCCAACGCCGTCTGCCGCCCTTTCATGCATGCATGCTGCCAGAGCAGGGTTTAACACCCATTGAAACCGGAGAAAAAACCGAAGGGAAGGTTAACGAAATACTGCAAATCCAGGCTCAGGACTCATTGCAAGGCTTTGCGTCGTAATGGCGCAAAGCCTTGCAATTTTCCTCAGGCAAAAATGTTGTTGTGCCGGCGCAGCGCCGCCGCAAGCCGGCACAACGCATCATTTTTCCTGAAGAAAAGTATATTTGTGGCCGACACTGTCGGCCACAAAACTTTTCTTCACGATCGACTAGGGTCTGGTCTCAATAAATGAGTGCTTTTCATGGGCATTTTGGCAAAATAGCAGCGGTTTTTCGTTTGCAGGCAATAGTGGAGCTATTGGCAAGAACGAAAAACCGTCTGATATGAAGCCAAAATGCACATGGGGAGTGCTCAAACTTTGAGTCCAGACCCTAACTCGGGACACGGCGCAATGGCCACACATTGCGCTCCGCAAAGCCTTATCACCCGCGCATCAGCGGTTGGCAATCAAGGCCACGGGCGCGGCCTGCCGGCCCAGGCATTGAAGCGCCGTTGCCGCGATATGACTCGCCGTCAGGCCAGCCTCTTCGTATTGCTCGGCCATGTCGGCATGCGGCAGGAACCTGTCCGGCAATGTCATGGTGCGCACCTTCAGCCCGCGGCTCATGGCATCGGTAGCTGCCAGATGCGCCAGCACATGAGCGCCGAAGCCACCCTGTGCGCCCTCCTCGATGGTAATCAGCGCGGCGTGCTCCCGTGCCAACCGATCGATCAGCGCCGTGTCCAGCGGCTTGGCAAAACGCGCATCGGCCACCGTGGCAGAGATGCCCTGCTCTTCCAGCAGCCGCGCCGCGCGCAGCGCCTCGTGCAGCCGCGTGCCCAGCGACAGGATGGCCACATCCGTGCCCTCACGCATGATTCGCCCCTTGCCGATCTCCAGCACCTCGCCACGCTCCGGCAGCTCCACGCCCGCGCCCGGCCCGCGCGGATAGCGAAAGGCAATCGGCCCTTCCTCATACGCCGCCGCCGTGGCCACCATGTGCATCAGTTCCGCCTCGTCGGCAGCGGCCATCACCACCATGTTCGGCAGGCAGGAAAGGAAGGCGATATCAAAACTGCCTGCATGGGTGGGGCCGTCGTTGCCCACCAGGCCAGCGCGATCGATGGCGAAACGAACGGGCAGCTTCTGCAGCGCCACGTCATGTATCACCTGATCGTAGGCGCGTTGCAGGAAGGTGGAATAAATGGCCGGAAACGGCTTCATCCCCTCTGCTGCAAGCCCGGCGGCAAAGGTAACCGCATGCTGCTCGGCAATGCCGACATCGAACATGCGCTCGGGAAACGTCTCGGCGAAAATATCCAGCCCCGTGCCCGAAGGCATGGCGGCAGTGATCGCCACGATGCGCTCGTCGCGTTCGGCCTCGGCGATCAGCGCGCGGGCGAAAACCTCCGTATAGGTGGGCACGTTGCATGGCGGCTTCTTCTGTTCGCCGGTTTGCGGGTCGAATGGCGCCACCGCGTGATATTTCTCCGCATCCTCCTGCGGGAACGGATGGCCCCTGCCCTTCTCCGTCAGCACGTGCACCAGCACCGGCCCCAGCTCCGGCGCATCGCGCACGTTTTCCAGCACCGGCACTAGTGTGCCCAGGTCGTGCCCATCCAGCGGGCCGACATAATAGAACCCCAGCTCCTCGAACAGCGTGCCGCCCATCACCATGCCGCGGGCATATTCATCGGCCCGCGCCGCGGCCTCTCGCAGCAGCTTGGGGAAACGGTTGGCCACCTGCTTGGCCATCTCCCGCAACGACAGGAACGGACGGGTTGACACCAGCCACGCCAGGTAGTTGGTCAGCGCCCCCACCGCCGGCGCGATGGACATGCCGTTGTCATTGAGCACCACGATGAGACGGGTATCGTCGGCGCCGGCATGGTTGAGCGCCTCGTAGGCCATGCCGGCGCTCATCGCGCCATCGCCAATGACGGCAATGATGTTGTTCTCGCCACCGCTCAGGTCGCGCGCCTTGGCCATGCCCAGCGCGGCGGAAATGGAGGTGGAGGAATGCCCCGCGCCAAAGGCGTCATAGGGGCTTTCCTCGCGGTTGGTGAAGCCGGCCAGCCCGCCCTTGCGGCGGATGGTGCGCATGCGGTTGCGCCTGCCGGTGAGGATCTTGTGCGGATAGGCCTGGTGCGAGACATCCCAGATCAGCCTGTCGCGTGGCGTGTCGAACACGTAGTGCAGCGCCACGGTCAGCTCCACCACGCCCAGCCCGGCGCCGAAATGCCCGCCGGTTTCCGATGCCGTGGCAATCAATTCACGGCGCAGTTCGTCGGCCAGGCGTGGCAATTGCGCAGGCCGCAACCGCCGCAGATCCTCCGGCGTGTGGATCCTGTTCAGCAAAGGGGTGTCCCGCTTGTCATCACTCATG
>JAJRRZ010000024.1 GCA_024279045.1 Alphaproteobacteria bacterium | reverse complement strand
TGGCGAAGCCGACGATGATGATGCCCACCACCAGTGGCGACAGATCCAGCCATCTGCCCAGCGCCACCGCGCCGCGCACCATGGCCTCGCCGCCCAGCAGCAGCAGCGCCAGGCCAGCCAGCAACATCAGGATCAGAAAAGTCATGAAAGCCCCGTCGGTCTCGTGATCAACGCCGCTTTACGTGCAGGCGCACTGCCGCGCCGGTATCGATCTCCCACCACATCATGCATGTTGAGCCGCGGATGTGGCGGATTTGTGTGGCAGCGTCAAGTGCAGCAGCACGTAGCCTGCAACAGCAGACAGAAAACTGCCCGACAAGACGCCAACACGCACTGCCGTGGCGTGAGCTGGATCAGCGAACGACAGGGTGCCGATGAAGAGGCTCATGGTGAAACCGATGCCGGCCAGCAATGCCACACCATAAAGGTGAGAAAGGCGAAGGCTGGAAGGAATTTGCAGCAAGCCCATCTTCTTGCCCAGCCAGACCGCGCCGAACACCCCCAGTTGCTTGCCGACGAACAGGCCCAGGGCAATGCCCAGCGTAACCGGATGCGTAATGACGTCCAGAATGGGGCCTTCGATCCTTACACCAGCATTGGCAAAGGCGAACAATGGCATGATGAGCAGCGATACGTAGGGCGCAAGGTTGTGCTCCAGAATCAGGGCAGGGTTGTCGTGGCTGGAGTAGACATCATGCGTTCCGCGCTCTTGTGCGGTGATGTAAGGAATGGTCAATGCCAGCACAAAGCCCGCCAATGTGGCATGCACGCCGGATTCCAGCACTGCTGTCCACATGAAGGCGCCAACGATGAGGTACGGCCCGATGGCGCGAATGCGCAGCACGAAATTCATGAACAGCAACACCAACAACGCACTGCCGGCAAGCGCCAGTTCGTGCAGGTCGAGATTCTCCGTATAGAACAGGGCGATGATGACAATTGCGCCAAGGTCGTCGAACATGGCCAGCGCCAGCAGGAAGGTTTTCAGCGCCAAGGGAACACGCTTGCCCAGCAGCGACAGGATGCCCAGGGCGAAGGCAATGTCGGTGGCTGCCGGAATGGCCCAGCCACGCAGGTTTGTGGCATCGCCCCAGTTGATGGCCACGTAGACCGCGGCAGGAATGGCCATGCCACCGAAGGCGGCAAGCGCAGGCATGATGATGCGGTCACGGCTGGACAACTCGCCCGCAAAGAATTCGCGTTTCAGCTCCAGGCCGACCAGCAGGAAGAAGATGGCCATCAGGCCATCGTTGATCCAGTGCAGCAGGCCCTTGTCGATGTCGAACTCGCCCACCTGCAGCACCGCGCGTGTGTGCAGGAAGTGATCATACCAGGTTGAAAGACTGGGGTGATTGGCCATGAACATTGCGGCAATGGCGGCCAACACCAGCAGCACGCCCGAAGTGCTGTCATGTTTCAGAAAGGCATGAATGTAGTCGATGGCGCGAATGGAACGAGGTCTTCCTTTCTGCGCGCCGGCAACGGGCCTGGTGGTGGGCGCAGCATCATTGCCGGTCTGTTCCTGTTGCTTGCTGTTCATGATCATTCCCGTGCGGATATACCCATATGTGTTCCGTCATGGCCTGGATGGCAGGAGCGGACCTCCCCTGTCCGGGGATAATCTACTATTGCTGCCATCGAAATGAGCCATGTGTCGTTTCGCCCCAGGGGGCAGGCTTTCATTCCAGTTCGATGAGCAGGTCCTTGGCATCCACCTGCTGGCCGGGCTGCACCAGCACGGATTTCACCCTGCCATCGCTTTCGGCGTGGATGGCGGTTTCCATCTTCATCGCCTCCAGCGTGCACAGCACGTCGCCGGCGCTCACCTGCTGGCCTTCCTTTACCGAGATGGTGGATACCATGCCCGGCATCGGCGCGCCGATGTGCTTCGGGTTGCCCGGTTCGGCCTTGGGGTGGGCGGCCTTGCGGGCCTTTTCCGCGCTGCCTTCCACGGCGCGCTTCTCCACCTTCACCACGCGTGGCTCGCCGTTCAGCTCGAAGAAGACCTTCACGAAGCCGTCGTCGTCTTCCTCGCCGACAGCCAGCAGGCGCACATGCGGGGCCTTGCCCTTCTCCAGCTCGATGGTGGTCTCCTCGCCGATGTCCATGCCGTAGAAGAAGTTCATGGTCTCCAGCGTGGAGACAGGGCCGAAGCGTTCGGTGGTTTTCGCATAGTCCACGAACACCTTTGGATACATCAGGTAGGAATAGAGCTCCTCTTCCGATATCTCGCGCCCCACCAGCTCTTCGGCCTTTTTCTTCTCGGCATCCAGATCGGCGGGCGGCAGGTCGGCGCCGGGACGGCCCGTCAGCGGCTCTTCGCCCTTGAGAATCTTCTTCTGCAGCGCCTCCGGCCAGCCACCCGGCGGCTGGCCCAGCTCACCGCGGAACATGGCCACTACCGATTCGGGGAAGGCGATTTCCTTGTCCGGGTCCAGCACGTCTTGCGGAGTCAGCCCGGCGGAGACCATCATCAGCGCCATGTCGCCCACCACCTTCGACGATGGCGTAACCTTGACGATGTCGCCGAACATCATGTTGACTTCCGCATACATCTTCGCGACCTCGTGCCACCGGTCGCCCAGGCCCAGGGCGCGGGCCTGTTCCTTCAGGTTGGTGAACTGCCCGCCGGGGATCTCGTGCAGATAGACCTCCGAAGCCGGGCTTCTCAGGTCGGATTCGAAGGCCAGGTAGCGCGCGCGCACCGTCTCCCAGTAATCGGAGAATTCGCGGATGGTAGCCGGATCCAGCCCGGTGTCGCGTTCGGTGTTGCGCAGGGCCTCGACAATGGAGCCCAGGCACGGCTGGCTGGTCAGGCCGGAGACGGCGTCCATTGCCGCATCAACGGCATCCACGCCAGCTTCCGCGGCGGCCAGGATACTCGCCCCGGCGATGCCGGAGGTATCATGGGTGTGGAAATGCACCGGCAGGCCGGTTTCCTCCTTCAGCGCCTTCACCAGGACCTTTGCCGCTGCCGGCTTCAGCAGTCCGGCCATGTCCTTGATGCCGAGGATGTGCGTGCCCGTGGCCTTCAGCTCCCGTGCCAGCTTCACATAATAGTCGAGGTCGTATTTGGGGCGGGAGGGGTCGAGGATGTCGCCGGTGTAGCACAGCACCGCCTCGCAAATCTTGCCCGTTTGCAGCACTTCGTCGATGGAGACCTTCATGTTCTCCACCCAGTTGAGGCTGTCGAACACGCGGAACACGTCGATGCCCGATTCGGCGGCGCGGCGCACGAAACCGCGCACCACGTTGTCGGGATAGCTGGTGTAGCCCACCGCATTGGCCCCGCGCAGCAGCATCTGCAACAGGTGGTTGGGCATGGCCTGGCGCAACAGCCGCAGGCGCTCCCACGGGCATTCGTTCAGAAAGCGCATGGCGGTGTCGAAGGTGGCGCCGCCCCAGCATTCCATGGAAAACAGGGTGGGCAGGCGATGCGCATAGGCGCGCGCCACCTTGACGATGTCGTGGGTGCGCATGCGCGTGGCCAGCAGCGATTGGTGCGCATCGCGCATGGAGGTATCGGTGAGCAGCAGGCGCTTCTGCTGCAGCATCCATTGCGCAACGGCTTCGGGGCCTTGCGTGTCGAGAATGTACTTGGCGGTACTCTCGTATGGCGGCTCGCCGCCCTCGTGCCCGGGCACGCGGATCAGCGGCAGGTGCTGTGGCTTCGGCCTGCCGCGCACGATGTCGTTGCCGTTGACGGTTACATCGGCGATGTATTCCAGCAGCTTCAGCGCGCGGGCGCGGGGCTTGGGGAAGCGGAACAGCTCCGGTGTTTCGTCGATGAAGCGGGTGGTGTAGCTCAGGTCGCGGAACTTCGGGTGATCCAGAAGGTTCAGCAGGAAGGGGATGTTGTTGGCCACGCCGCGGATGCGGAACTCGCGCAAGGCGCGCTTCATGCGATCCACCGCATCATTGGCCGTCATGCCCCAGGTGATGACCTTCACCAGCAGGGAATCGTAATAGCGGGTGATGACCGCGCCGTTGTAGGCGGTGCCGGCATCCAGCCGCACGCCGAAGCCCGACGCGGAGCGATAGCCGGTGATTCGGCCATAGTCCGGCACGAAGTTGTTGGCCGGGTCCTCGGTGGTGATGCGGCATTGCAGGGCATGGCCGAACAGGCGGATATCGCCTTGCGCCGGCACGCCGGTTTCGTCGAGCTGGCCGATGCGCCCGCCCTCGGCGATGCGGATCTGCGCCTTGACGATATCGACGCCGGTAACCTCCTCGGTGATGGTGTGCTCCACCTGCACGCGCGGATTGACCTCGATGAAGTAGAAGTCGCCCGACTCCATGTCCATGAGGAACTCCACCGTGCCGGCGTTCACATAACCGGCATGGCGCATCAGCTTCAGCGCCGCCTCGCAGATTGCCGCGCGCGTGGTGTCGTCCAGATACGGGGCAGGGGCGCGCTCCACCACCTTCTGATTGCGCCGCTGCACGGAGCAGTCGCGCTCGAACAGATGCACGATCTCGCCATGCGTGTCGCCGAGGATCTGCACCTCCACGTGGCGCGCGCGCTCGATCAGCTTCTCCAGGTAGACTTCGTCGTTGCCGAAGGCGTTCAGCGCCTCGCGGCGGCCTTCCAGCACGTTCTTCTCCAGCTCTTCCACGCTGCGGATGATGCGCATGCCGCGCCCGCCGCCGCCCCAGCTGGCCTTCAGCATCATCGGATAGCCGATGGCATCGGTCAGCTTGCGGATCTCGTCCATGTCGGCGGGCAGCGGATCGGTGGCGGGCACGGTGGGGGTGCCGGCCTCCTTCGCCAGCTCACGCGCGGCCACCTTGTTGCCCAGCCGCTCCATCACTTCCGGCGGCGGACCTATCCACGCCAGCCCGGCATCCATCACCGCGCGGGCGAAATCGGGGTTTTCGGAGAGGAACCCATAGCCGGGGTGCACGGCATCGGCACCGGCTTCCTTCGCCACGCGAATGATGCCCTCGATGTCGAGATAGGCCTTTACCGGCCCCAGGCCATGCCCCACCAGATAGGCCTCGTCGGCCTTGAAGCGGTGCAGCGAGAGCATGTCCTCCTCGGCATAGATGGCCACGGTGGCAATGCCCAGTTCGTTGGCTGCCCGCATGATGCGGATGGCGATTTCGCCGCGGTTGGCGACGAGCAGTCTAGAAATCTTGCGGCGCGGCGCGGCTGGCATGGTTCCTCCGGTCGCGTGGGTCAATCAGGTTGCAAAACGGCATGCAAACGGCACCGCGGGCCCGTGCCCCGGCGCGCTTGTTGCTGCGCATAGCCGATTTTGCCCGCACAGGCCAGACTGACGCTGCGAAATTGCACACGCATGAGTGTTTGTTTATGTCTTCGCCGGATTGTGCGGGCTCAGGCGCGGCCCGGCAGACCACGCAAACGGGCGCGCAGCAGCGCCAGCATGCCACGCCAGCTCAGCGGGTGAATGGTGGCGCAGCCGGGCAGGGGGTGGGCGCCGGCATCATTGCCATGCACCAGCAGGCGGTGCAAAGCTGTTTCGTCCAAGTCCTGGTTTGCTGGCAGGGCGCGGCAGAACAGCACATCGACCTCGTCGGGCAACATGGCGGTTATGGCATGCAGCATGGCGCGTGCCTGCAGCACGGTCATCTGCCAGTCGGCGCGGCGGGGTGGATTGAAGTGCGGGTGGCTTGCCGGTGCGGCAAGGGTTGCCAGAGTGCGCAGGCCTGCTCTGCCCGGCGGTGAGGAAGGGCGCCACAAAAGCAAGGGCAACAACATTGCCGGGCTGGCATTGGCATCGAGCAACAGCAGCGGCCACGGACGCGGCTGGCCGGTTCGCGCGCGGGCGATGTCCACCTCGCGCTGCAACTGGCGCAGGGCCTGCTGCTGGCCGGGCCGGGAGTCCTCCCGCGCCAGCGCCAGGGCATCCTCTGCGTCAAAGGCATCGAGCAGTCGCACGCTGAAACGCGGTGGCCCTGCCATCGCCAGCCGGAATAGGGCTGGGGGATGGCTTTCCGGTGTGCCGCGTTGATTGAAGCGGTGATGATACATATCCGGATGCAACGCTTGCATTGTGCCAGATCGGGAATCGACCCTTCCTGCAGGCAAAGCAGCAAGGTTCGTGCCAGTTGTGTCGCTCCGGAAAGGGGCGAACGCGCGGGCAATCAGCCGCCGCCACGCTGGAAATGACGGCGGAAGCGGGCCAGAAAGGTAGCGCGTGCCTGCGCGGGCAGGGCGGCCATGTCCAGCTCGACGTAAGCGCGGGGCAATGTCAATGCGCCGCGGCGGAGCGGTGGCATTGACCGAAACGTGATACGGACATTGCCCGCTGGACTCTCCAGCCACCAAGTGGCCATATCCGGCATGACCTCCTGGTGGAGAGATTCCGATTCGCCGGGCAGGTTGTTCAGAAGGCGGCAGAACTCGTTCGCCGAGATGCTCATCTCCAAGGTGATGTGCGGGAGGGGTGGAGGCATGGGGTGGGCTGTTTGTCGCGAGTGGTTGCATTTTTGCCATGGTTTGCACAACAAGGGCCTTGGCATTGTATAGGGTCTGGACTCAATACTTGAGCACTCCCCATGGGCATTTTGGCTTCATATCAGACGGTTTTTCGTTCTTGCCAATAGCTCCACTATTGCC
>JAJRRZ010000023.1 GCA_024279045.1 Alphaproteobacteria bacterium | reverse complement strand
TTCAAGGTCTTTGTCGATGGCCAGAAACGCCGCATGACCAAGGCCATCAGGCGATTGATGAAGCGAAGGGCAGCGGTGGAGCCGGTCATCGGGCATCTGAAGGCAGAGCATCGCATGGGCCGCAATTACCTGGCACAACGCCTTGGAGATGCCATCAACGCCATCCTGGCTGCTGTGGGATACAACTTCCGGCTGCTGCGGCGCTACCTCGCCCAGCTTCTTTTGCGCCTCATCCAAAGATGGCTTCAGGCAGCCTTCCTGCTGCTCCCACCAGCATCAGCCAAACCTCATGGCTGATTGTTCACGGTCGACTCATGCGTGCAATCCTGCATGGCCGAAATGGGTACACCAGCGGCAATATGCCCCCATTACTGGCACCACCCTGGCCAACCCCTGGCAACAGCGCAACTCGTCCTGCTGCATCACGCATGCAATCCATCAGGGTGTTTTCGGGATATGGCCATCGTACTCACTCTTCCGGTGTGGCGGTTTGCAGGGCCAGGGCGTGCAGCTCGCCACCCATCTTGCCCTGCAACGCGGCATAGACCATCTGATGTTGCTGCACCCGCGACTTGCCTTCAAACGCCTTGCTGATCACCTTCGCGGCGTAATGATCGCCATCTCCCGCCAGATCCTGAATTTCCACGACGGCATCGGGGAAAGCTTCCTTGATGAGCCGCTCGATTTCTTCCGCCGGCATCGGCATGATCGGGCCTCCTGTTGCTTGTCAGTGCATTTTCGTGGCCTGAACCCATGATCTGAACCCAAAACTTAAGCACTTCGCCATGGGCATTCTGGTTTCACATCGGGCGGTTTTTCGTGCTTGCCAATGGAATCACCGTTGCCTGCGAACGAAAAACCGCTGACATTTTGCCAGCCTCTTTATGAGTCCTGAGCCTGGTCCATCCGAGCCGGATAGTATGCCTGCGCTGATCAGCCGGCAAGCTTGTCTTCCACCTTGTGCCGATGGCAACAACAATGCCTTGCCTCAATATCCGCAGACATGAAATCGTCCACACTGTCATGACTGTGAAAACGGGAGCCGAAGGCGCTTTCATGGCAGGCGCTTGCGTTGGCGGATATGCGCTCTGCACGACCGCTTGCGCAGGCATGGCGATCAAGTTGTGCGATGTGCCTGGCTGAATTGAGATCTGGCTCCCCGGGCCGGACTCGAACCAGCGACCCAGCGGTTAACAGCCGCTTGCTCTACCAACTGAGCTACCGGGGAATACCATGCACGATGCATCAAACACCGTGTGCGGGCGCTTGATAGCAAATCATGCGCCGTTGTCAAAGATGGAAAATGGCCTGCCTGGCGGATTTTTCAAGCCCGCTCTTGCCAACTGCTGCTTGCCAAGGGCGCTCCCCTGCGCCACCTTGCCCCGCATGAACGAGATTCGCATTCACAAATGGCACTTCAAATTGCCGCAAAGCCGCGCATTGCGCATTTTGCTGGGCATTCTGCTGATCATTGGCGGCATCTTCGGCTTTCTGCCCATCCTCGGTTTCTGGATGATTCCGCTGGGGCTGACCATCCTATCCTTCGAGATTCCCATGGTGCGGCGCTGGCGACGGCGATTCGTGGTGTGGTTTTCGCGCTGGTGGCACAAACGCAGGCCCTCACGCGAGCGCAACAAAGCGCAGAAAATGACCTCCAGGGCAGATGGCCGAAGGACAGACGACAAAGAAGTGCGGAGGAGCCGGCAAATACCAGCCCCGCCGCAGGATTGAATGCACTCTCTCAAGTCATGCGCCTATCAGCGCAAAAACGTTGCGCCATAGACCTGCAGGAAATCATAGCGTGGTGCACGTTGCCGCTGACGATTTGAACGCTGCGGGCGATAGCGGCGCACCTTGTTGCGTTGTGCAGTTCTGACCTTGCGCACGCGCGCTCGACGCTGTGCGGTGGCACGCCGTGCAGCAACACGGCGCGCCTTGCTGCGTTGCGCAGCCCTGGCCTTGCGCCGGGCAGCGGCAACACGGCGTGCCTTGCGCTGTGCAGCCAGATGACGCTGGCGCTGCTCCCGTAGCCGGGCATAGGCAGCATCGGTGGAGCCGGTAACGCGGATGATGGTGTTCTTGCGGCCGTGCTTCTGCACCAGCGAGAACAGCTTGGCGGCATTGGGAGTGCTCAGCCGCACGCAGCCGTGCGATGCGGGGCTGCCCAGACGCGAGACAGCAGTAGTGCCGTGAATGGCAATGCCGCCATGATAGAAGATGGAATACGGCATTGGCGCGTTGTCGTATTTGCTCGAATAGTGCATCCGTTTCAGAAATTTCGGACGCCAGGCGCCGCGCGGGGTATAATACTCCTTTCTCCCGGAAGAAATGGGCCAGGTGGCAAAATGCCGCCCATCCACATTCACCTGCATGCGCTGGGTGGAGAGGTCGATGTTCACCTCCACCTTTGCCTGCGCCGTCAGCGCCATCAACGGCAGCGCCAGCAGCAACGCAATGAACCTTGTCAGAAACTTCATGTCCAATGCCCTTCCCAAATACTCAAGTTGTGTTGCACCAGACCGGCTCCTTCTGCTGGCCGGTCACCCTGATTGCTAGCTGCGCGAATGGCGAACTGCGAAAGGCCGCCAAGCACATAACAACCCTGCCCGGTGCAAGATGAACCGGGCCTGAACAGGGGTATCATCGACGGCAAAGCGGCAAGGACTTGAGCCACCAATCCAGAAGAGACAATCACCTTGCCAACAGTGTGGCTACCCCCGTGAGGAGAAATTCAACCACTGGTGACAGGCATTTGCAACAGGCACAAAAGTTAATGACAAATTTGTGTTCATATGCTGGGGAAAGGGCGGCAGGTGCACGAATGCACCCTTGTCAGCCGCCGCTCCTGATCTCCTGCATGGCTTCTTCCAGCAAATCCTGCATGCGATGGCGGATGCGGTGGTCGGAGATATCCACGCCCTTTGCATCCAGGTCGGCGCGCACCTTGCGGAACACGTCTTCCTCGCCCGGCTCTTCCAGGTCGGCCATGATTACCTCGCGGGCATATGCCTCTGCCTCCTCGCCGCTGAGGCCAAGCAGTTCGGCCACCCACAGGCCCAGCTTGTAGTTGCGCCGGGCCTGCGCCTTGAACAACAGATCCTGATCGTGGGCGAACTTTTCCTCGAAGGCGCGCTTCCTGTCCTCGAAACCATCACTCATGGGGCTTTTCTCCCGAAAAATGCAGGTTGTCCACCGTGCGGTGAAGCCGCATCTGACTCCTTGCTGCATTTCATGTATAGGAAGCGCACCATGCATGCAATGCGCCACACATTACACAAGTGGCAAAGACCGCGCCGCGCGGCGCGTAATACACGAACAGGCAGGACGTTCCATCATGGTGAAGGGCAGACGGCTCTACGAGGGCAAGGCCAAGATTCTCTACGAGGGCCCCGAAGCAGGCACGGTGGTGGTGCATTTCAAGGACGATGCCACCGCTTTCAACGGCGAGAAATTCGATGTGATCGAGGGCAAGGGCGTGCTGAACAACCGCATCTCGGAATTCATGTTCACGCGCCTGCGGGAAATGGGGCTGAACACCAGCTTCATCAAGCGGCTGAACATGCGCGAACAACTGCACAAGCAGGTGGAAATCATTCCCCTGGAGGTGATCGTGCGCAACATTGCCGCTGGCTCCATTTGCAAGCGCCTTGGGCTGAAGGAAGGAGAACGCCTGCCACGGGCCATCGTCGAGTTCTGCTACAAGAAAGACGAGCTGGGCGACCCGCTGGTGGCGGAGGAGCACATCAACGCCTTCGGCTGGGCCGAGCCGCGCGAGCTGGACGACATGATCCACATGGCTCTGCGCACGAATGATATCCTGTCCGGCCTGTTTGCCGGCATCGGCATCCGGCTGGTGGATTTCAAGCTGGAGTTTGGCCGTGAATATTCGCCCGACGGCATGGTGCGCACGGTATTGACCGACGAGATCAGCCCGGATTCGTGCCGCCTGTGGGACATGAAGACCGACGAGAAGCTGGACAAGGATCGATTTCGCCGTGATCTGGGTGGCCTGGTGGATGCCTATGCGGAAGTGGCAAGGCGGCTGGGCATCATCAATGACAGCAACCCCGGCGGAACGGGGCCGAAGCTGGTGAAGGGGTGATTTTTTCCACCACTTCGGCAGCGAATGGATGCATCACGCGCGGGAATCTGATACTGGCGCGGGCATGGGAATCATCTGGCGCGGGAGGCGGCGAGACATCATGAAGGCCATCGTCAAGATTATGCTCAAGCCCGGTGTGCTTGACCCCCAGGGCAAGGCCATCGAACATGCGCTGGGCAGCCTGGGCTTTTCCGGCGTCGGCGAAGTGCGGCAGGGCAAGCTGATTACCCTGCAACTGGACGATGCCGACGCGGAGGGTGCGCGCACCCGGGTGCGTGAGATGTGCGAAAAGCTGCTGGCCAACACGGTGATCGAGGACTACGAGATCGAGATCGTGGAGTGAGTGATGAAATCCGCCGTTGTCCTCTTTCCCGGCATCAACCGCGAACATGACATGATCCGCGCCTTGCGGATGGTCAGCGGGCGCGATCCATACACTGTCTGGCACACCGAGGCGGAGCTGCCGGCAGGTGTTGATCTGGTGGTCATTCCGGGTGGCTTTTCTTTCGGCGACTATCTGCGCGCCGGGGCCATTGCCGCGCGCTCGCCCATCATGCGCGCGGTGGAACGGGCCGCGGGACGTGGAGTGAAGGTGCTGGGTGTGTGCAACGGCTTTCAGATCCTCACCGAGACGCACCTCCTGCCCGGGGCGTTGATGCGCAACGCCGGGCTGAAGTTCGTGTGCCGCACCATCGACCTGCAAGTGGAAAACGCCGATACCTTCCTTACCAACCGGCTGAGCCGGGGCGATGTGCTGCCCTGTCCGGTGGCGCATCATGACGGCAACTTCTTTGCCGATGATGAAACGCTGAAGCGTCTGGAGGGGGAAGGACGCGTGGTGTTCCGCTATGCCAACGGCACAAACCCCAACGGCTCGCTCAACGACATTGCCGGCATCATCAACGAGCGTGGCAATGTCATCGGCATGATGCCACATCCGGAAGACCGTGTGGAACCGCTGCATGGTGGTGATGAATGCCTGCCCCTGTTCCGCTCTGTCGTGGAGCAAGTGGCGGCATCATAGTCGGGCGTGAAGAAAAGCCGAGCATGCAAGGCAGATGGCTTAGGGTCTGGACTCAATACCTGAGCACTCCCCATGTGCATTTTGGCTTCATATCAGATGGTTTTTCGTTCTTGCCAATAGCTCCACTATTGCCTGCGAACGAAAAACCGCTGCTATTTTGCCAAAATGCCTATGAGAAGCACTCATTTATTGAGACCAGACCCTAGGTCATGTGGACGAAATGATTCAGGTTGACGTCGAAGGATTCCCAGAGAGACGAACATGTGATTCATGGGGTGCCATCTGATTCCTTCTGCAAGGGAGATGGCATCCATGAGCACGCAAATGACGGAACAGGAGTGGGAGCTGGCGGTCAGGCTGTTTCGCCAATGCCTGCCGCGCCGAGGCCGCAAGGCGCGTGATGATCGTCTGTTTCTG